>NZ_JAFEVM010000058.1:0-7877 GCF_016901105.1 Treponema sp. Marseille-Q4523
TGTATGTACTTTTGAGCAGGAGATATAAAAGCTGTACCGGTTGTACCGGACATAGGTCCCTCGTCATAAGAAATTGCGGGACTGACTTAAGATGACTGATATATGTATTATAACCTGCTTTTCCGCAAATTTCAACGTTTCAGAGCATCGTTATAAAGCCTGCAGTTGTTTTGACCGTGTCAATGCGGCGGTTTGCGTTCATCCGCGGAATGCGCTATAATCGCGTTCGAAGTATGAGGCTTGTATGAAAAAATTTGATATGGGAGAGAGGGTTTCTCTCAAAGTCGTCGCGGTTTCCGCCGGTACGATTTTTCTCGATTTGAATGCAAAAAGCGAAGGCGTACTCGACGCGTCCGAGTTTACCGATGAAAACGGCATCTGTTCGATACATCCGGGCGATATGCTCGACGTATATTTTATCGGAAACGAAAACGGAGAAGCGCGCTTTACGACGAAGATTTCCGGCGGCAAAGCGGATAAATCGATTTTGGAAAACGCGTATAAAAACGGCATCCCCGTCGAAGGGCATGTAAACAAAGAAATCAAAGGCGGCTACGAAGTGACGATCGGAACGAGCCGCGCCTTTTGTCCGTATTCGCAGATGGGCTGGAGGCAAAAGGGAGACGCGGCGTCGTTTGTCGGAAAGCACCTTGTTTTTAAAATTCAGGAATACAAAAACGACGGCCGAGACATACTCGTTTCGAACCGTGCCGTCATGGAAGAAGCGCACGAGCGCGAACTCGAAATGCTGAAGGAAAAATTAAAAGAAGGCATGACGCTCGAAGCGACGGTCGTATCGCTGCAAACGTACGGCGCCTTTGTCGACATCGGCGGATTCGAAGCGCTCCTGCCGATTTCGGAAATCGCGCGTTCCCGCATCGACGACGTGAGCGCCGTTTTGCACGTCGGGCAAAAGCTCGACGTAAAAATTATTAAAGTCGACTGGGCGCACGAGCGCGTTTCGGTGAGCGCAAAAGAACTGCTCGCCGATCCGTGGGCGGCTGCAGCCGAAAAATATGCTCCGGGCTCGAAATACGAGGGCGCCGTTTCTCGCGTTGCGCCCTTCGGCGTTTTTGTGGAACTCGAACCGGGCGTCGACGGGCTCGTGCACATATCGGAAATGGACGGCGTCGACTCTCATACGAATCTGAGTAAAGTCTTTTCGAAGGGACAAAAGATGTCGGTGCTTATCAAAGAAGTAAACGCTCGGGAACGACGCATTTCGCTTACGCCGACGACTTCGGTCGAACAGGATAAAACGACGGCGCGTTATATGTCCGGTCAGACGGACGGCGAGGGTTACAATCCGTTTGCATCTCTTTTGAAAAAATAGCGATGTCCGATAATAACGAACTTTTGCACGCGATGATCGCGTACGACAGAGGGGATCCCAAGCGCATCCATCACTTTTTGAAAGTGTACGAATTTGCGAAGCTGATCTGTGCGGGTGAAAAGGTCGGCGACGAGCTGCGGCACATTACGGAAACGGCGGCTATCGTGCACGATATCGGCATTCACCTTGCCGAGCAAAAATACGGCAACGGACACGGACATTATCAGGAAATAGAGGGGCCGCCGGAAGCGAAAAAAATGCTCGAAGCGCTCGGTTACGATACGGCGGTAACGGAGCGCGTGTGCCGGCTCGTAAGTCTTCACCACACGTATACGAATATCGACGGAACGGATTATCAAATTCTCGTTGAAGCGGATTTTCTCGTAAACATATACGAGCACCATGAAAACGATGCGGATGATAAAGCGATGAGAGCCGAGGCGTTAGCGGTGCGCGAAAGGATTTTCCGCACGGAAACGGGAAAGGCGCTCCTCGACGAATTGTACGGATAGTGCGGGGCGTTGCGGGGGCACGAGCGAAAAAGGTTTGCCCCCGCTCGAAAGGGGTCGGGTGAAGAGCGCAGCTCTGAACCGAGGGGAAAGGCTTTTCCCCCTTAAAAAATTTTTCAGGTGATGCGAAAACCGCTCCATGCTCGATGCAAGTCGCACATGAAGCGGATCTGCTTTATTCGATGCACTGCACGAACACCGTGTCATTGCATGACAAAACATCGCATTTCTAACGTTACCTCTAAAAGCTGCGGTTTTTAGAAGCAACTTTACTTCGCTTTGTCGGGATGCCGGCTTGCAAGGAAGTTTGCATATACGGCGCCTGAAATATTGTGCCACACACTGAACACCGCGCCCGGGATCGTTGCGAGGGGATATTGCGCAAAGTGTGTTGCCGCAAGCGATGTCGCAAGTCCGGAGTTCTGCATACCGACTTCGATCGAAAGCGCTCGGCACTTCGTCGCGTCGAGGCGCAGCAATTTTCCGACGCCGTATCCCGCCGCATAGCCGAGCAGATTGTGAAGTACGACGACAACGACAACCATTGCGCCGACCGTTTTCAGGCGTCCGGAATTTGCGGACACGACACTTGCAATAATCATGATGATCGCAAGCGTTGAAATAAGCGGAAGGATGCGCACGATTTCGCGCGTCACTTTTCCGAAAAAATAATTGCACACCAAACCGAGCGCGATCGGCACGAGCACGACTTTTACGATCGACAAAAACATCGCGACGGCATTGACATCGACACGCTGTCCCGCATACAGAAGTGTCAAAAGCGGCGTCATAAGCGGCGCGAACAGTGTCGATACCGCGGTCATACCGACCGACAGCGGAACGTCACCCTTTGAAAGATAGGTCATCACGTTCGACGACGTACCGCCGGGACAAGTGCCCACGAGGATAACGCCGACGGCGATTTCGGTCGGCAGCTGAAACACCTTCGTCAAAACAAAGGCGATGAGCGGCATGAGCGTAAACTGCGCGATAAAGCCGATGATGATATCTTTCGGCCGGCTGAACACGACTTTGAAATCGCTCATCTTGAGCGTGAGTCCCATGCCGAACATGACGATGCCGAGCAGCCAATTTATCCAGCTCGTTTTGATCCAAAGACAGGTCTGCGGCGCAAACAGCGCAAGAGCGGCGACCGCGATGACGATGAGCGCCATCCACTTGCCGAAAAATGCGCTTAGCTTTTCGAGAAATTCCATACAAATACATCCTTTATGTATATTTAGCTATATTAAAGTATTTTAGCATAAATTAAACAACAATGTAAAGCGGAATGAGTGACAGCGGAATGAGTGAGAAAAATTAAGAGGTTCGATTTCGAGTTGTCGAAAATTCGGAATTCCACGTAATTTGTTAATTATTAATCAGTTGCCGTGCCTTGTCAGAGAAGCGGTGCGAACACTCTGAATATGCGACCGATGATGCGGCGGTGAACGGGCGTATTTTTATACGTTTGTTTTGTTATTTCGGTGCTTTGCGCTTTCGTCTTTTGAAAGTCGGCTTCGATCTCCGCGACAACCGGATGCTTGTAGATAAACGCGGCGTCTTCAAACTGATCGAAGAGGCTTCGGTAATCGAGATTGACCGAACCGACGACGGCCGTCGTATCGTCGGAGATGAACATCTTCGCGTGAATGAAGCCGGGCGTAAATTCATATACGCGCACGCCGTTTTCGACGAGCGTGTTGATAAACACGCGCCCCGTACAAAACGTGATAAAGTGATCGATCGTATGTGGAACGAGGAGCGTCACATCGACTCCGCGCCGAGCGGCAAAGATGAGCGCGTTCATCATTTGGTTGTCGATGATGACGTAGGGCGTCGTTATGTGCACGTATTTTTTTGCCTGCGTAATGATATAGTAATATACGTTTTCCGCGATGTCCTGATTGTTATATGCGTTATCGCTGTACGGAATGACGATCCCCGGCACATCGTATTTTTTATGACGCACATCGACATAGGTGTTGATGTCTTCTTTCGTTTCGGTAACGATATCCCACAGCTCCAAAAACATGCCGGTAAAAGAGCGCACGGCCGGCCCCGTCACGCGGATAACGGTATCTTTCCAATAGCCGTATTTATGCGTTTTGTTGATGTTTTTGTTGATGTATTGATCGCTTAAATTGATGCCGCCGGTGAATGCCGTTTTCCCGTCGACGATACAGATTTTGCGGTGGTCGCGGTTGTTGAGGTATGCGTTGAATATGGGTATGACCGGCGTAAAGATCGCCGCCTGCAAATCGAGAGAATGCAGGTATCTTCGATAGCTGCGCGGAGAAAGAGGCGCACAGCCGAAGCCGTCGTACATGATGCGGACTTCAACGCCCTCTTTGCGCTTTTCAACAAGGGTATCGAGGATCGTTCCCCACATAACGCCGGGAAAGATCGCAAAATATTCCATAAAGATGAATTTTTTTGCAGCTTTCATCGCCCGTATCATTTCGGGAAAGGCGTCTTCCCCGCTTTGATAATACGCGACGTCGCTATGCGCATACGGCAAAAAAAATGCGGAATTTTTCAAATAGGTTATGATATCGCGTATTTCCGGATAGGGCAGTTTTTCTTCTTTGTATGTGGAATTAATAATTTTCTGCGCGGCGTTTTTATCCGCACGGGAAATCTGCTTTTGCATTTTGCTCGTCAGCGTTTGATAGTGCACTAAAATGTAAAAGCAGATCCCGCTCAAAGGGAAAATAAAAATGGGAAGCAGCCATGCGAGTTTGTATTCGTTTTTGCTTTCTCTGTTTATTAAAAAAACAAAAAACACGAGACTCGCACAGAGGCTGACGGCAAGGAAGTATTCTATAGATGAGCCGAGCCACAAAAAAAATCCGACAAACAGCAAAAGCTGCAAAATGAGGAGCAGAATCATAAAGATGATCCTGCCGTAGATCAGCGATTGCACGATCGGCATGGTAAGCCATTTGTGATACTCGCTGTCTTTGCTCCGGTCGATTTTTTTTCTTCGCTTTGCCGTCATATACCCCCGATCACCGGCTTTCCGTTAATTAATAATTTTCAGCGCGGATTTCGAAAAAGCTTTGCGGATGCGCGCATACCGGACAAACGTCGGGAGCTTTTTTTCCGACGACGATATGACCGCAGTTCCGGCACTGCCAAATTCGATCATCGTCTCTCGAAAACACGAGACCGTCTTCGACATTTTTGAGCAGTTTTCGATAACGCTCTTCGTGCGTCTTTTCGATCGCGCCGACCCCTTCAAAGAGTTTCGCGATTTTATCGAAACCTTCGTCTTTTGCAACTTTCGCAAATTCGGCGTACATATCGGTCCATTCGTAATTTTCACCGGCCGCAGCAGCTTTGAGATTTTCCGCCGTTGTACCGATACCGCCGTTGAGCAACTTATACCATATTTTTGCGTGCTCTTTTTCGTTATGCGCCGTTTCTTCAAACAGTGCGGCGATCTGTTCGTATCCGTCTTTGCGCGCTTTGCTTGCAAAATAGAGATACTTCGTGTGCGCTTGAGATTCTCCCGCAAACGCCGTTTTAAGATTTTCTTCTGTCCTTGAACCTTTCAGTTGTGCCATAGCAACCTCGAATAACATAATATGAGCCGCACGCAGCGATATTTGCCGAAGCACGATCACTGCGCGAACCGTGTTTTGCAACGCAAAAAGCGGAAATGATAAAAAATTATCACGGCTTCGTTCAATGTACATAGCTGTATTGATTATACCGTGAAATACGGCATAAGGAAAGAGCAAGTCGAGAGTCGAAAAACGCTCGACGAGTTTTTCTTTTATCGGAGACGCTTGAGAATTCCTGCGCGGGGAACTTCGCGCTTCGCGCTCGTTGCAAGTCGCGCGGGGAACGTCCTTTAACGCACGGCAGGGATGCCGTGTCGTATCTTTACGAAATGATCGCGTATTTTTGCGCAGCAAAAATACGGTAGTGAGCGGTATACGGATGTACCGCGGACGGAAATCAATTTTTACCTAAAAAGGTCGGATGTCAAGTTTTGGAGCAAATACCATTACAGTTTTTTAATTTCCGCTTCCGAAAGACCGGTCATAAGGCGGATCTCAGAGAGCGGGTATTTGCGTTCAGCCATCAGCTTTGCCGTTTCCCGCTTTGCTTGATACGATCCCGCGGCGACACCGTCGCGTCGTCCTTCTAAGAGTCCGTCTCTTCTGCCTTTGCGTATTCCCCGCTCAAAACCGATCTTTTCACCCGCCATGCGTAAGTCATCTTCTCTGATATTTAAGGACATATACCAGCTCCTGAACTTTTCGTTCCGTTTCGCTTTTTCGACAAGCTCATCGATGTGCTGTGTAAAACCGCTCGTCGCCCGCCTCTCGCAAAGATACTTCAACAAGGCGCTCAATTCAGGCTCTCCCTCTTTACCGTAGGCACCCACATTATAAAATACTTTAGCGCTTTTGTCATCAAGAAAAAGCATATCGTCGGCGGTACAGATATTACGAAACTCGTAGACAGGCAAGCCTTTGCCGAAGGGATCCTGCGTACAGATAAAGATGACGTAGCTTTCTTTTAATTCCGCGTAGCTTTGTCCGCGTAAGAGGTTATCGACATCCATAAGGCTTTGGTAATAGCGCGTGCGTTTGGGAAGAGAGGGCGGAAGTGAGGTTTGTATTTCGATATCGAAGATGCGCTCGGGCTCTGAGACATAGACATCGAGGCGTATGCCCTTGCTTTCGTAAAAGGGTGCTATCGTTTTTTGCAGCGAGGGATATTCTATTTTACCGACTTTGATGTGCAATAAACGCTCCAATACGCCTTTACAAATTCTTTTGTTTTTCATGACGGTACCGAACATAAAGTCGTCGGTAAAGGAGAGTTCTTCGACGGGTTTATGGGTATATTCCATAGCTGCACCTTCGGTTATTGAGATAGTGCGGCAAGAGAGCCGCTGAACTATATATCGCCTGCAAAGTGATAAATTACGCGGTTTTTTATAAAAATAAACGGATGCACCGCAAAAGCCGACTGCGATTCCTTATGAGGATACAAAGCACGGCATTTACGGTGCGCTTTGAGATAGACGCTCGCAAATCCTGCGCGGGAAACTTCGCGCTTCGCGCTCGTTGCAAGTTGCGCGGGGAACTTCGCTCGATGTACGGCACGGTGTCGCCTTTCGTCCCCGTTGAAATGGAAAACTCAATATCGCCTCATTACCGAAATTATGCATTATCCATTACACATTACCCATTAAAAATTGATTTCCGTGTGTACCGCGAACGACCACTGCTCGAAATTATTTTTTAAGTCTGAAGGTGAAAAACGGCCGAACCGTTTTTCTTTTATAGGAGACGCGCATAATTCCTCCGCACTGCTCGGAATTATGCGCTCTTGACTATTTATCCGATAAGCAATACTATAACAAAACATACGACGCGGGGTAGAGCAGTTGGCAGCTCGTCGGGCTCATAACCCGGAGGCCGCAGGTTCAAGTCCTGCCCCCGCTAAACTGCTGATTGCTTGTGTTACAAGAAATTAGCACACTACTAAACCCACACAGGTAGGGCTTAGCGTGATTCAAATTACTAATTTAAGTAAACACTTTAAGTAAAGTAGTTTACGGTCTTAGTGAGGTGAATATGGCTAAGCCCTATCTGATTTTTAGAGCCCATACCGGATTTTATTACGCTCAAATCCGTCTCGCAGATGGAACTCTTTCCAACAACAAATCTACTGGCTGTAAAAATCGTACAGAACTGAACGCAAGGTTATGGAATGGATTGTAACCGGAAATATTCCTGTCCGAGTAAACAGCAAGGACTCCAAAGTTCAGAGTATCGATAAAATCAGACTCTTCAACAATTTGCGTTCTGCTGATTTTGATGCAGAAGATATCGAAACAATCATCAAGATCCTGACAGAAAGAAACTATCTCTACTCGGCTGTTCCAAAATCTTCCAAAGGCAGTATCCCGATTGAAGACTTCCTTTGATATAATAGTTGCAAAAAATTATAATGAATTGATTAAAGAAAAAGCATGTTCATTTTTTGTATCTATTGATAAATGCTTGAAG
>NZ_JAFEVM010000059.1:0-7749 GCF_016901105.1 Treponema sp. Marseille-Q4523
TAGACTGGTGCTCGATCAATACGATGATTTTATCCTCGATGAGGCAGGCGATGTCGTTGCGGAAAGCCATGTACATCACCTGTTCGAGACGGAGCGGTTCGAGCTCGGTCGATGTATCGAGCTTTGTACCGTGGAGCGCGTTGTAGAGCGAAAGGAAATTCGCCTTTGCGTTTTTGTCTTCGCCGAAGAAGTCGACGAACACCGAATCTTTGTACCGACGATTGTGCTTTGCCATAAGACCTCTCAAAAAACTTTTGCAGGAAGTTGTAACTTCCGAAAAAGTTTTTTCTGTGCGCGTGAGCGCACACGTTCAATCGGCGAGTTTGCAACGCAAACTCGAGATAAGAACGCTGCGATTTCGAGCAATGCGCAGAAATCGCGAGTGTCTCCTACAAAAGAAAAACGCTCGGCGTTTTTCGTCTTCGGACTTTAGCGGAGGCGCTATTTCAGCCGATGCTTTTTATCGACCTCCGAAAAATACTCACCATATATATCGCGGAAATGTTGCGATTTCGGAGTTTTTTGAAAAAAATTATCGAAAAGACGTTGAAGATATGAAAGAAGGGTATGAAAAATCTTCTGCAAACTATAAATTTTACTTTGCAAGTAAAATGGATTCAAATTATCTGAGCGCATTTGATTCTTTCATCGAGAACAATAGGACTTGTAAGAATGTTGCCGATTTTATAAAATCCGATAAGTAAAATCGAAAACGGGAGATCAGCTATGAAAACGAAATTAATCGGTACTGTGATTTTTGCGGCGGCAGTGTTCTTTTTGCTTAGCTGTACGGGCTGTGAACTTTTACATATCGTCGACGGAAACGGGAATATTGCAACGAAAAGTTTTGATCTGAAAAATTTTACTGCAATTTCCTGTTCGGGCAGCTGGACGGTAAACGTCGAACAGGGCGACACCTTTGCTGTAAAAGTTACATCGGATGAAAATTTATTTCCGTTTTTTGACATATATGTTTCATCCGGAATACTGCATATCAAAGTAAAAAGCACATACAACTTGAAAAGCACCAAACAAGAAGTTTCCGTTACTCTGCCGGACTTGAAGGGATTGTACGTTTCGGGTTCCGCCAAAGTGTTTATGCCGAAATGTAACACGAAAGGAATGGACTTGACGCTGAGCGTTTCCGGCTCGGGGAAAATCAAAGTCGAAAATCTTACCGTAGAAAAAACAGAGCTGAAAATAGCGGGTTCGGGAACCGTTTCGGTGTCGGGCAAAGCGGAGAATATAAACGCTTTTATCTCCGGCTCCGGCAAAATGAAAGCCGCCGAATTGGAAGCAAACGATGCCTCGGTCGATATTTCGGGATCGGGTTCTGCGGAAGTTTGGGCAAAGAACACGTTAAACGGAGTCGTAAGCGGCTCGGGTATAATTTATTATAAAGGCAGCCCGCATATAACATTACGTAGTTCAGGCAGCGGGAAGATAAGGCCTCTCTAAAAAAGACCGGTACATCGTCTTTCAGTCGGATCATCTTCGGCATTTCGGCGGCCGCTGTTTATAAACTTGAACGCTGTCCGCCGCAGCAAAGCGGACGCCGTAACCGCTTGCAGCGCTAATCGGTGACGCTCGCACTCTGCAGCATCGAAGCGAATTCAGTGTTTTGTTTCCTGTTCGGCAGCGCCCGATTCCTGCAGCAACTTCCGCAGTATCGGCTCGGCGTGCAGTGCATCGCTGAGCGCTTTTGCTTCTTCGTTTGCGGCGGCGGCATTCGTTTTTCCTTTTGTGCGGCTGTCCGATTCCCGTTTGACGGCGCGGATCAAAATATTTTTCGGCGTGTGTTCGAGCGTGATGAATTCGAGGAGCTTGACGTCGTAACCCGCTTTTTCGAGGTATTCGGCGCGGAGCGCATCGGTTGCAAGAGCGGCAAAACGCTCTTTGATGATGCCGTATTTTAAAAGCGGAGCGAACGCGGCGTCTGCGGTATTTTTATCGAGCGCGGCGTTCAGTTCGTGCTGACAGCAGGGTACGCTTAAAATCGCTTTGCAACCGCAGTTTACGGCATAGGCGAGCGCGTAATCGGTCGCCGTATCGCATGCGTGCAGCGTGATGATGATGTCGGCTTTATCGCCGTCCGCATAAGAGGCGATGTCGCCTGCGGCAAAGTCGAGTCCTTCCGCTCCGAGCGCCGCCGCCGTTTTATTGCAATAAGCGACGACGTCTTTTTTCAAATCGAGTCCTGTAATGAGCGCGTCGATTTTTTTTATCTCTTTGAGATAATAGTGAAGCGCAAAGGTGAGGTACGATTTTCCAGAGCCGAAGTCGATGATTCGGAGGGGGCGCGAAGTGCCTGCCGCGCGCATAACCGAGGGAATGATATCGTCGATGAATTCGAGAAAGCGGTTTATTTGCCTGAACTTATCGTACTTCGACGCGATGACTTTTCCTTCGGCCGTCATCACTCCGAGAAGCACGAAAAACGGCGCGGGCTTTCCTTCGGGGATGAGGTAATTTTTTGTACGGTTGTGTCCTCTCGCATTCGATTGCCCGGCGCAGGAATTTTCGCACCCCGCGCCGCCGCATTCCGTATCACCGCAGTTCGAGCCGAATTGCCGGCGAGTTCCGTTTTCGATCGACTTTCGGAGCGTCGTCGTTTTTCCGTTTTTATTTCCGAGTATCGTGATGATTTCGGTTTCCGTACGCTCGACGCAGTTTTTAAACGTCGTACCCGCGTGCGCTTTCAAAAAATCGCCGAATTCTTCTTCCGTGTAATACTCCTGAAAGACCTGCGTCGCGGTAAATTTTTCCGCAAAATACGCTTTGCCCGAAGAAGCTACGTGCCGCTTTATTTTTATACGCGTATACGGTCTGCCCAAAATCGCTTCGACGTTTTTTACCGGTTTTGAAAACGTTGCCGAAAGTATCATACTATCGAGTATACTATTTTCCGAAAAAATGATATAGTAAAGCGTATGGGTAAATGTTTCGTATTCGTAAATCAAAAAGGCGGCGTCGGCAAAACGACGTCGGTGATCAACATCGGCGCATACATGGCGCTTGCCGGCAAAAAAACGCTCCTTGTCGATTTCGATCCGCAGGGCAATATGTCCAGCGGCGTCGGAGTGTCGAAAGACAAGCCGACCGTTTACGAGCTCATCGCCGGTCTTGCATCTCCCGCCGACGTCATCAAACACGCATCGGTAAAAAATCTCGACGCCGTCAGCGCTTCCATCGATCTGTCTGGAGCCGCGATAGAACTCGTCGATCAAAGCGACCGCGAATTTTACCTCAAAAAATCGCTCGAAAATCTGAAGAACGATTACGATTACATTCTCATCGATTGCCCGCCGTCTCTCGGCATTTTGACGCTGAACGGTCTTGCCGCCGCGGACGCGGTGCTCGTTCCGATGCAGTGCGAATACTTCGCGCTTGAAGGCATTACGCTCCTGCTTCAAACGGTAAAAAAAGTGCAGCAGGGCATCAACAAAAATCTTGTGATCGGCGGTATATTTTTTACGATGTACGATTCGCGCACGCGTCTCGCACAGGATGTCGTAACGCAGGTAAAGTCGTATTTTAAAGATCTCGTTTTTTCTACGATCATTCCGCGCAACGTGCGCCTTTCCGAAGCTCCGTCCAGAGGCCAGCCCATCTGCGAATACGATCCGTCGTGCGTCGGAGCGGTCAGTTATAAAAAACTTGCGGAAGAGGTGATGCGCCGTGGCTAAAAAAGGCGGACTCGGACTGGGGCGGGGACTCGACGCGCTCATGAATACGGGCGGAGAAAGCGCTTCCGTCGATGCGGATGTCGTTTCCGTGTCGGATATCGCCGTAGGTGCGAAGCTGCCCGAAGGTATCGAATCGGATGCGGACGGCGCGTTGTGGGCGGACGTCGCTCTATTGCAGCCGAATCCCCGTCAGCCCCGTAAAGAATTCGATCAGGCGTCACTCGAAGAACTCGCTTCTTCGATCAAAGAGCACGGCGTCGTGCAGCCGATCATCATCGAACCCGCAGGTGAAAAAAACTTTTTTATCATCGCCGGTGAGCGCCGCACGCGCGCGGCAAAGCTTGCGGGGCTTCAAAAAGTTCCCGTGCAGATACGGCGCTACAACGATCAAAAAAAGCTCGAAATCGCGCTCATCGAAAATATACAGCGTACCGATTTGAATCCGATCGAAGAAGCGGCGGCGTATTACAATCTCATGCAGATGGGAGATCTGAGCCAGGACGAAGCGGCGCAGCGCGTAGGCAAAAAACGTTCCACCGTTGCAAATGCGCTCCGCCTCTTAAAGCTCCCCGATGATATGCAGGCTTCTCTCATCGAAGGAAAGCTCACGGCAGGTCACGCGCGTGCGCTGCTTTCGGTCGTAAACCCCGCAGACCAGCGCGTGCTTTTTAATAAAATTATCGCAGACGGTCTTTCCGTGCGCCAAGCCGAAGAAAGTGCCTCATCATTCAACGGCGGAGGCAGAGCTGCGGACGCGAAAAAAAAGCAAAAAAAACGCGGAGCAAAAGATACCGATATCGTTGCAATCGAACAGAGATTTATCGAAAAGCTCGGTACAAAGTGCAAAATCAACGGAACGCTTGAAAAGGGTTCGATCGAAATCGATTATTTCAGCCGCGCCGACTTGGACAGACTCTACGACGTCATCTCCGGAACATAATTTTCAGTTTTACGTTCAGCGGTGCCGGAGACTGCGGTACCGAAACGTGCGCCTCTTTTTGTAACTGCGTACGCGCGCATCTGTTTTTCTACGGAGGATGCCGTGAAACATATTTTATTAATATCAATTTCGAGTTTTCTAAAACTCGAAATCTTCCATCCTGTCCGCAGATCAAGTGAATGGCGATTTTTGAAAACAAATAATATTGTGCGGAGACGAGGTTCCGGCCGCGTGCCGTTTCGAGCGTTAGGCTTACGGAAGCCTGCTTCAAAAGCTCGACTGCGGCATACACGGCGAGTTTGCAAAGCAAACTCGGTAGTGAGTGCAACGAACGAAGTTCTCGCCGAAAGCACATCTTTTATTATGTCTCAATTTCAAAAATCGACATTCATACTATTAATATCTTTATCGATTGCATCTGCAGCTGTTTTTGCACAAGGAGCGGCTATGTATAAGGACACGACGGTTCCGCTGAAAAACGTGACGCTGTATTCGTCGGGCGTCGCCTATTACGAACACGAAGGGCAAGCGTCGGGCGCTTCCCGCATCGGCTTATCGTTTACGCCGGAACAGATCAACGACGTTTTAAAATCGCTTATCGTTTCCGATTCGGCGGCAAAAAATATTTCGGTCGCCTATCAGTCGGAAGACGCGCTTCGGAAAATCCTCGAAAGCTTGAGCGTCAACCTGAGCGAAGTTTCGGATTTGGCCGATATATTATACGCCCAGCGCGGCGCGGAGATCGAAGTCGTCACCGGAGAAAAGGCAGCCGAAAAACTCGTCGGAAAAATTCTGACGGTCGACAGACGCGAGCGCGAAGCGGGCGGCGATACGCTTTCGCTTTTCGCTTCCGACGGCGTTCACATCCTTCCGTTTAAAGAAATAAAATCGTTCCGCTTTACCGATCCGAAGCGCGGAGAAGATTTAAATACCGCACTTTCCGTTCTGCTTCGTTCCTCGTCCGCTTCGAAAAAAAATCTTTCGATTCTCATCGATGCTGTGGGAAAGCGCGACATCCGCCTCGCATACGTTATGGAATCCCCCGTGTGGAAGCCGACGTACCGCATCGACGCGGGTTCCGGCACTGCGGAGTTTCAAGCGTGGGCAATCGTCGACAATTCGACCGACATCGACTGGAACGAGGTGTGCTTGACGCTGACGACCGGACGTCCCGTCGGTTTTAAGCAGGATCTGTATCCGCCGTATTATACATACCGTCCGACGCTGCCCCTCATGGCGGGTGCGGCAACCGCTGCGGAAACCTACGATTCCGCGTACGGAGAAGCCGATGAAGCGTACACGGAAGCTTCGTCTCCGCGCATGATGATGTCCATGAACAAAGTCGCCGCCGAAGCGAAAATCGGTTCAAGTTACGATTACGGCGATTCGCTTCGGGACACCGTAAATCGGAACGTTGCGGCATCCGACGTGTCCGCCGAAATGTTTACGTTTACGCCGGTAAAACCCGTTACGATCGGCCGACAGGAAAGCGTTATGATCCCTATCGCCGCGGTAAAACTGCCCGCCGAAAAGTTTTCCGTTTTTTCGAATATGCATCTCAGAGAAAACACCCACCCGAAATTCTGCGTCCGCATCGAAAATACGTCCGGCATGAAATTCCCGGCAGGTCCCGTTTCCGTTTCGTCAGAAGGCGCGTATGCGGGGGACGCCGTGCTCGAATTTTTGCCTGCGGGAGATACGCGCATCATCGGCTACGGTGACGATATGGAAGTGAACGGCAGCTTAACGAAAAAATCTTCGTCATCGATCGATACGGTGAAAATCGCGGGCGGGCTTTTGCACACCACGAAAAAACGCGTTTACGATTCGACGTATACGATAAAAAACTCCGCCGCAAAATCGCGGAAAGTCCTCATCGAACACCCGATCACGGGCAATGCCGCCCTCGTTGCGACGAAAGCGCTGCTTGAAAAAACGCCCGCCCTCTACCGCTTTACGCTTTCGGTCGATAAAAATTCAACCGGCACGCTCGCGGTAAGCGAAAGCGAAATCGTCGAAACTACTGCCGCTCTCATAAAGATGAATGTAAACGATTTTATCGCCTGCTCAAGCGATGCCGATATGCCGAAAGAGGTGCGGAAAGCGTTTGAAAACATCGCGGCAAAAAAGGCAAAGCTCGACGAAGCGAAGAGCGCATACGAAAAGCTTTCCGCCGACTACAAAACAATCGGCGACGAGCAAAGACGCGCGCGCGAAAATCTCGAAGCGACGGGCTCTTCGACTGCGCAGGGCAAACAATTCCTCGACAAACTGATGCGCCTCGAAAGCGAACTCGATTCGCTTAAAACGAAGACGGAAGCCGCCCGCGCAAATCTCGACAAAGCCGAAAAAGATTTTTCCGATTATCTGAAAACGGTAAAGGCCGGCTGAACGGGCGGCAGATACCGTCGGTAAGATTGTATGCCGCTGAGGTAAAGTATAATACTGCAAATCCTCTGTTTTCCTATCATCAAATGATAGTATGAATGTGCTATAGGTATAATAATTACGCGATGAAAGGGAAGAAAAAATGACGGATTTGTTTCAATGCTGCAATTTTTTAAAGGATTTTATAAGTGAAAAATTGGACGGAGATATAGAAAATTTCAAACAGTATAATTTTTTGCTTTTGGAAAATGATAAAAAATTCGGACGATGCAGTGAGTTCGGAACCGGCTTTGACCCCGATGATACGGAGATAGCGCGAGCCGTTTATTATTTAATATTCAGCAACAAAGTACATGATACCGATTTGGATTTTTCGTTTTCCGATATAGGAACTCATAAAAAATATCGCGGGGACACGCTGAATACATTTAATACGTTATTCGGCGAAAATATGGAAAGAGCTGTAAAATATTCAAACAATGATACGGCTTTTATAAAAGAAGTTGAACAGTTTAAAAATAAATGTTATGTGCTGGGAAACTTTACGATGCTGCCGAACCTTTATGCAAGCGGGCAAACGATCAATCTGTATCGCGGCAATTGGAACACATATAAAGATTATTTTGATGTCTTTCTTTATGAATTGAATAGATGTTACGAAGATGCTCCCGATAAAGATAAAACGTTATCCGAATTGATGAAAGCAAATTCATTTTATTTTGATATAGTAAACTC
>NZ_JAFEVM010000005.1:0-115421 GCF_016901105.1 Treponema sp. Marseille-Q4523
GAATATCGTATGTACCGTTAACAATACGGCAGATGATTTTCTTTCCATGGTTGACTCACGTAATGATATAATAAAAAGCTTTTTACCGTATACTGTATTTGCGCGAAATAATTACCGTTCAAAGAATTATATTATTAAATTTAATAATTATGATCGCAATATGGAATGTATCTGCGTTGATTATTGTATATGCGGATCCGACGGTTGGAATAATTATGCCTGTGAAAAAAAATTAAAAAATATATTGCGGCGGAAGTTTACTGCATTTTATTATTAGAAAGCGGCGTCGCTTCTTACCGTACAAGCTTTACGACGGCCGCGACGACTCCTAAAAGGACTGCGAGCGTGACGGCGTACACCCAAAGCGGCAGCGCGCTGCCTGCTCCTCTTGCGCGTTTTCTTTCGTATGAGGCAAAAGCGCTTTTTATTTTTTTCTGTTCGGCGCCGGAAAGACGACGGTGGACTTCTTCTTTTTCTTCTTCCGAATACGCCTCTATATTGAACGTACCCGAATCCGTCGCGTAGCCGCAGACGGGACAGCCCTTTGCAAATTTCGAAGCGCTTCCGGTAGCACCGCAGTTGGGGCAGCGCACGGAAGAAAAAAAGCGTCCGCAGTTTTTGCACACGTGCGCGTCCGCGGGAACTTCCGCGCCGCAGTTTTCGCAAAAAAATTTTGCCTTTTGTTTCGCTTTCATGCTTTATCCGGCCGTATAATAATTTCGTTTCCTGCGCTTACGACCGAAGCCGTGCAATACGTCGGCACACCGCCCGTGCGAAGCGAAAGCTCTTCGATTGCATCTCCGGGGGAAATGCCTTCCGCAAGAGAGGAAATATCGGCTGTAAACTCCGCGTTTCCGTCCGGAAGATTGCGTATAGATCCGGTGACGAAAACTCCCGTTTTCGGATGCGTAAAAACGGCCGTTCCGACTTTGCCGAGCGCAAGCTCTTTCGTCGAAAAAACCTTCGTTTCCGATATTTCTCCCGTTTCCGCATTTTGTTCTTCATCCGTTTCGATTTCTTCGGGAGAAGGTGAGAGTCCTCCTATAGGAGAAGTGACGATCGAGCGGAAAAGAGAGATGCCGCTTTCATCGCACGAAGCGAATATACCTTTGACGCCGAGCTTTCGCGCTTTCTTTTTTTCCGCTACCGAAAAAGAAGAAGGTACGTAGAGTACAACGTCGGGGATTTTTTCCCCGATACCGCTTTTAATAAACTGCGTCAATGTTTTCCAATGGCGCGGATAATCCAACGCGCTCACGACGACGATATCCGGCCGGATCTCTTCGATATTGTCAAGGGCTTTTAAAAGCCAGCGATAGATGATCGTGTCATATGACAGGGATGCGAGTGCCGCATCGACTTTGCCGATAACTTCTTCGTCGTCGCAGATGATGATCGCTTTCATTCCGTCCCCAGATTTACGACCGTGTAATCGTAGATTTGCCAAACGCCTTCCCTTTGGCGAAGACGATACGTATAGCTTTTCTTTTCGTAATAGGTGCGGTTGTTGAACCATTCGGTGACAAGCACGCTCCCTTCCGTCTGCGAATACACCGTCTTTTCGATTTGAAAGCGCTCAGGCACGGCAACGATATCGCCGTCGATCCGCGACTGCATCAAATCCGATTTATACGCGTCGATCATGCGCTCGCGTTCGTCGGCCGAAGCCGCACGATAGCGCCGCTTTTGAGAAGGTGTACGTTCGAGCATCGCTTCGACGTCCATATACAAAAAATACTGATCCCACAGCGATTTTTGCCGCGCGACGATCGTGCGCTCTACGACTTGATCCGGCGGGATCGCTTCCGGCTGGAGGATACGCACGGTTCCCGCTTCGACGGGGATCGCCGAAGACGAAGCGGCCGACGGGGAAGGGCGCACTTCGAGCGTGAGCCTGTTCGACGAAATGCGCTCGTCGCGAAAACGGTAAAGCTCGGGGTAAAAGGCAAGATCGACATAGTAGACCGACGGATTTGCAACGGTAAGATATTCTTTTAAGTTTTCGACGAACGAATATTCTTCGCCCGCTTCGAGCGCGATTTCCCGGAAATATACCGTTTGATTTGTCGTGCGTTTTCGAATAAGCGTTTCGGTTTGTGCAAGGCGTTCGTTTTTTATCGTATACGCATTGAAATCGATCGAAAACATTCTGTCGTCGGCGAGCTTAAAACGAAGCGTATCCGTCCCCGTATTGCGCACCGTTATGTGAATAAACACGGGATTCGAATCCGCAGCATCGGGATAATACATAGTTTTATCGTAAAACTTTATCGAAACCGCTGCGTTTTGCATACGGCTTTGTGCGAATGCCGACTGTCCAAAGAAGGTGAAACACGATATAATCAAAAAAACAGCACGTTTCAATTACGTCTCCCAAAAGGTATAAGGGTAATAGACCTTTCTTATAATATCGGACAAACCGTATGTATACATTATCGACAAATTCTATCAAAGAAGCAATACACTCATGGCCTCCCATGCGCGACGCCGTCTCCCGTTTGACGGATGCTTCGGCCCGCTTTCCTTTTTCGGTGAGAGGACTTCACGGCTCTCTTTCGGCCTATTTTATCGCCGAATACTGTGAACGCATAAAATCTCTGGCGTTTAAAGAAAGCGTATCGGGAGGAGTATCCTTCGATTCGCGCTCATCCGACATCGTCATCGTCACTCCCGGAGAAAACGAAGCGATCGATATCCGCACCGATTTGACTTCGATTTTTCCCGAAGCGGAGATAATCGATATACCCTGGTGGGGTATGATCCCCTACAGACCGGTATCGCGGGGAGCGGCCGTATTCGGAGAGCGCGCAGCAGCTCTTGCAAAACTTGCCGGAGCGGGAAGGGAAGGTTTTTCTCAAAAGCCGAGAATCTTTATCGTAAGCGAGCGCGTTTTTCTTTCGCCGCTTCCGCCTCCCGAATCGGTAAAGCGCCGCGTGTTTTCTCTTTTTCGCGGCTTGCGCACCGACACGATAAAAACAGCGGAAAGGCTTTCATCTCTCGGCTATACGAGAGCGCCGCGCGTCTACGTGCAGGGAGAATTCAGTTTGAGAGGCGAAGTGCTCGACGTATTCGTCCCCGGCAGCGCCGCTCCGTGCCGCATTATCTTCGACTTCGATACCCTCGCACAGATTAAAACTTTCGACACGGATACGCAAACGACGACCGGCTCCCTCGAAAGCGTTTTTATTTCCCCGATGCGCGAAGTGATTTGGGACGATGCGCTTTTGACCGATTTGAAAAATGCGATCGAAGCCTACGAATCGACGGCCGTGAGCGCCGAAACCGAAATGGAGCTGTCGGATGCGGTATCGCAAAACCGGGAGACGCCGTTTTCCGATGAGGACAGGCACTCCGATACGGCGGATGACACGAGTGCCGGCGAGATGCCGTCTTCCGACAAATATGAGTTCTCCGATGCAGGCGCACCGGAAGACGGAGAGCCGCCTTTGCGAAAAAGTTGTCGCGCACATCTTCCGTTTACGAAAGAAGCGAAAGCCGTGTTATCGAGTATGCTTTCCGAGCTTGAAACGGCAAAATCGTGCGAAGGGGAAGAGCTTTTATATCCCGTGTTGTGGAAAAAACGCTCTACGATTTCGGACTATATCGGTGAGCGGACGACCGTTTTTTTCTTCGATTACGACCGTCTCGTAAACGCCGAAGAAACGATCGTTCGGGAATACGGCGGCATGTATCGAAAAGCGCGTCTTTCATTCCCTGCCTTTCCGCCCGAACAAATGCTCTCCGATTTTCAAAAAAACTTAAAAACCGTCTCAAGTAGTATACTTTTTCATACGGTTTCTCGTGCGGACACACCTTCAACTGACGGATCTCCGTCCGATATCGCCTTTCCGTGCGAAGTATCGCGGAGCTTTTTCGGTAATATTCCGTTTTTAAAAGAGGAAATCGGAAAGCTGCAGGATGCCGGCTGGAAAATTGCAGTCTTTGCGGACGGCGAAAACCAGGAGCGGCGCATAGCCCAATTGCTTTCGGATTTTACCGAAGAGCGCGGAAACGAAATCGCTTTAAACGGACGCGATGCGAAAATACATGAAAGCGATGCAAAACCGCACGAAGAGCGTACGCATGAACACCGCACGCTCGAGCGCTCTTCCGCTCCGATCGAAAATCGCTATGCGCTCGCGGTTTTTCCCGAAGCGATATCCGAAGGTTTTTCGATCCCCGACTTAAAGCTCATCGTCATACAGGAAAACGAAATATTCGGCAGAAGGCGGGCGGTGCCGAAATCGCTGAAAAAAGCGAAAAGTGCCGCGATCGATACTTTCGTCGAACTCACCCCCGGTGACTATGTCGTGCACGTACAGTACGGCATCGGCATCTTTTGCGGCATCGAGCGCGTAAAAGCCGGCGGCAACGAGCGGGACTATATAAAGCTCGAGTATGCGGACAAAGAGGTCGCCTTCGTTCCGATCGAACAAGTGAACATGGTACAGCGCTATATCGGAAGCGAAGGAGATGCCCCCAAGCTCGATAAAATCGGCAGCAAAAGCTGGGAAAACCGAAAGCGCAAAGTACAGGAAGCCGTCGAAGATTTGGCAAAAAAGCTCATCGATCTCTATTCGAGGAGAAAAGCGTCGAGGGGCTTTCCGTTTCCGAAAGATACCGAATGGCAGACTTCGTTCGAAGCGGCCTTTCCCTACGAAGATACGAAAGATCAGGCTTTTGTCACCGAAGAAGTCAAGCGCGATATGGAAAAACCCGTTCCGATGGACCGCCTCATCTGCGGAGACGTCGGTTACGGCAAAACCGAAATCGCGATGCGCGCCGCGTTCAAAGCGGTAATGGGCGGAAAGCAAGTCGTTTTTTTGGCGCCGACGACGATCCTTGCCGAACAGCATTACGAAACCTGCGTCGAACGCTTTGCGAATTTCCCCGTCAAAATCGCAGTCCTCTCGCGCTTTGTTCCGCATGCGGAACAAAAAAAGACTTTGACTCTCCTCGCATCGGGCGATATCGATATCGTTATCGGTACGCACCGCGTCATTCAAAAAGACGTCGTCTTTAAAAATCTCGGCCTTATGATAATCGACGAAGAGCAGCGCTTCGGCGTAAAGGATAAAGAAAAACTCAAAGAGATGAAAGCGAATATCGACTGTCTTGCGCTTTCGGCGACACCGATCCCGCGCACGCTCCACATGAGTTTGCTGAAAATCCGCGATATGAGCTTGCTCGCGACGCCTCCGCAAAACCGGCAGGCGATCGAAACGGCGATCGAGCCGTACAGCGACGAACGCGTAGCGACTGCGATCAGGCGGGAAGCGGAGCGGGGAGGGCAAGTGTTTTTTTTGCATAACCGAGTCGAATCCCTTTTTGAAGTGCGGCGCAAAATCGAGCATCTCGTCCCCGAAATGCTCGTCGACGTCGCGCACGGACAGATGATGAGCGCCGAACTCGAAGACATCTTCCGCCGTTTTAAACTCGGCGGATTTCACGTGCTCGTTTCGACGACGATCATCGAAAACGGCATCGACATACCGAACGTCAATACGATCATCATCGACCGGGCGGATATGTACGGCGTATCGCAGCTCTACCAGCTCCGCGGGCGTGTCGGGCGGAGCGACCGGAAAGCGTACGCCTATCTTTTGTATCCCGAAAATACGTCTCTTTCCGAAGTCGCGATGAAGCGCCTGCAAGTCATCAGCGACTTTACCGAACTCGGAAGCGGTTTTAAAATCGCAATGAAAGATATGGAAATCCGCGGGGCGGGAAACCTGCTCGGCCGCGACCAGTCGGGAGACGTGTATGCCGTCGGATTCGAGTTGTATTTGAAATTGCTGAACGAAGCGGTCGAACGCCTTACCGCCTCTGAAAATTACAAAGCGCAGAGCGAAGTGCTCATGGAACTCGAATATACGGGTTTTATCCCCGACGCCTACGTGCGCTCGGCGGAGACGAAGATGGAAATCTACAAAAAAATCGCGTCGGTGCAGACGGACGACGAATTGATCGCGGTGATGAACGAAATCGAAGACCGCTTCGGCCCCGTGCCCGACGAAGTTGCGAGCCTCCTGTCGCTCGCCGAAATACGCATTCTGTGCAAAAAGCTTTCGGTGAGCGCGCTCAAAGAATCGAAAGGCGTCGTCGAAATCGAATTTGCAAAAGTGTCCGACATTTCGGTCGATCGCGTATTGCAGCTGATAAAAGAAAGTTCGGGCAGCGTATGGCTCGACGCGACAAAACCGAATATGCTGTTTTTAAAACTCGGAAAAATCGGACTCAAAGAAAAAAGCGAATTTATCAGAGAGCGGCTCGAAAAACTTGCATAACCTTTTGCCGTATCGGCTCGGAACGTGGTATAATGAGGAAGCGAGGTACGATAAAAAGCGTCGTCTGAAATATAGCCGTCGCTTTTTATCTCGAGTTTGTGCGGATGTTTGCAGAAGAAGTGTATACGTATCGTTTCAATAAAAACCGTATGAATACAATACACTGTATTTGCAAACTCGACTATTGAACGTGTGCGCGCTCGCGCGCGGCTAAAAACTTTTTCGAAAGTTGCAACTTCCGAAAAAGTTTTTATGGAAGGTAGACATGCTTTTATTCGGAAAAAAAGTCGAAATCTATGAAAGTCGGAATCACAACGAATTCAAAGCGCTCAAAAAGCTGCTCAAAAAAAACGGCATCTCCTACGGCACCGGTTGGGTACAGACGGAAGTCGCGTGCGGCTGCGGTGCAAAGATCAATATGCGCCAAGTCATCAATCCCGATTACAGTCCGTACCTGTGGTCCGTGTACGTGAGGCCTGAAAACGAAGATGCGGCAAAGCGTCTTGTCGAAGAGCTGAAAACGGAATCGCAGGGAAACTAAAAACCAAACCGCGATCATTGACACGGCGGTGATTAGCGCTTATAGTGTTTTTATGATAATTACACAGACACCGTTTCGCATGAGTTTTTTCGGCGGCGGTACGGATTTCAGCGGATTTTACGATGAACACGGAGGCGCCGTCATTTCGACGACGTTCGACAAATACTGCTACGTAACGGTGCGCCACTTGCCGCCGTTTTTCGATTACAAAACGCATCTTACCTATTCAAAAGAAGAAAAGGTTTCTTCCAACGATGAGATCGTGCATCCTGCGATCCGCAATGCGATGCAGTGGCTCGATATGCGCGATATCCGCATGACTTACGAATCTGACCTTCCTGCTCGAAGCGGCCTCGGCACTTCTTCGAGTTTTGCCGTCGGCATGCTCGAAGCGTTTTATGCGCTCAAAGGCAAATACGCCGACAAACGAAAACTCGCCGACGATGCGATTTATTTGGAGCGTGTTTTATGCAAAGAAGCCGGCGGCATTCAGGATCAAATCGCGGCGAGCTTCGGCGGCTTTAACCGCATCGATTTCAAGCGCGACGGCTACAGCGTCAAACCCGTCATTATCAGTCCCGAACGCAAAAAAGAACTCAACGATCACCTCATGCTTTTTTTTACGGGATTCAGCCGCTTCAGTTCGGATATTCAGCAAGGTACCGAAAAATCGATGAAAGACAAAACCGAAGAGCTTTTGGAAATGTATCGTCTCGTCGATGAAGCCGAAAAGATTTTTACCGACAAAAGCGTAAACCTCGACGAATTCGGAAAGCTCCTCGACTATACGTGGAAATTAAAGCGCGGCATTTCACCGGGCATTTCGACCGGAAGCATAGACGAACAGTATGACAAAGCGATAAAGGCCGGAGCTTTGGGCGGAAAACTGCTCGGTGCGGGCGGCGGCGGATTTTTGCTGTTCTACGTTCCGTTTGAAAAACAGGAAGCTGTAAAAGCCGCCCTTGCAAGTCAGATGTACGTTCCGTTCCGATTTGAAAACGACGGCACGAAAGTTATCTATTACGGGCCCGAAACCTATATCGAAAGAGAGTAGGGAGCTTATTAATTAATAACCGTATGAAAACGATTATTATGGCAGGCGGCAAGGGAAGCCGCATTCAAAGCGTCAGAAGCGATATCCCGAAGCCCATGATCGAAATCTGCGGTAAGCCGATTTTGCAGTATCAGATCGAAAACCTGCGCGAGTGCGCGCTTACGGACATTACGATCGGAGTAGGGTACCTCGGCGACGCCATAAAAGCGTACTTCGGCGACGGAAGTTCGTTCGGCGTCACTATCGATTATTTTACGGAAGATCATCCGCTCGGAACGGCCGGTGCGCTTTTTAAAATGCTCGACGGAAAAAATTGCGCGGAACTCGACACGAAAACCGTCATCGACGAAGACTTTCTTTTGCTCTGCGGCGATATAATTTTTGACGTGGACTTTAACCGCTTTATAGATTTTCACAAAAAGCACAACGCGTGGGCAAGCCTCGCGTCCCATCCGAACGGACATCCCTACGATTCATCGCTTTTGGTTACGGAAATACTGCCTCCTGAAAGAAAAGGCGGGCTTCCCGTGCATACGCACCGCGTCGTCAAATGGCTTGCAAAAGAAGACGAGCGTACGTGGTATCGAAATCTCGTCAACGCCGGTATCCAAATCATTTCGCCCGAACTGCTTCGAAAAACCGCGCGGACTTTCGTACCGCGCCATCCCGAAACGCCCGATAAAATCGATCTCGACCGTGACGTTTTAAAACCGAATATCGAAAGCGGAAAAATCTTCGCGTACGAAACGCCCGAATACATCAAAGACATGGGAACGCCCGATCGCTACTACGAAACGGAAGCCGACATTCGAAGCGGCAAAGTTTCCGCGCGCAATTTACGCTTTCGGCAAAAGGCAATCTTTCTCGACCGCGACGGTACGATAAATAAAGACTGCGGTTTTATCTCCGACGCCCGAAACTTCGAGCTGCTTCCGGAAGCGGCAGAAGCGATAAAAAAAATCAACGCGTCCGGCTATCTTGCAATAGTCGTAACGAATCAGCCGGTGATCGCCCGCGGCGAGTGCACGTTAGAAGAGCTTGAACGCATTCACAATAAGATGGAAACGGAACTCGGAAAAAAAGGCGCGTTTATCGACGCTTTGTATTTTTGTCCGCATCATCCCGATAAAGGCTTTGCAGGAGAACGAACCGAATACAAATGCGAATGCGCATGCCGTAAGCCCGCACCCGGTATGCTTTTGCAGGCGGCAAAAGATTTCAACATCGATATCGCATCATCATATATGATCGGCGACAACGAAAAAGACGTGCTTGCGGGCAAAAACGCAGGCTGTAAGAAAAGTTTTTTAATCGATAAAAACCGCAGCTTGCTCGATCACGTTTCGGAAATAGTAAACAAAGAATAATCGATCGTCGCTCTTGCGTACGGAAAAAGTGCGTGTGCGTTGCGTTACGCGATTAACCGGTCTAATTTACATCCCATAATGTATATTCTGTCTACCAACGGATATACGAAATACCCATTAAAACAGAGCGTTTTTCCCCTATTTTTGCGGGTATTGCCGAAAATGCTATTTATGTCCGAATTCTGTCTACCGGAATGTCGGGAAAAACCTAAAATTAATACAGCGAGTAAATTTTCGAATTTTAAAATTATTCAAATGCCGGTTATTTTTATTGATTTATCCGTTTTATTTTTTACGGCTGAACTCTACGCATCCAAACCGTATCGGTGGTAATTGATACTCATGAGAAGACCGATTGCGACCATTGCTGTCCACAGCGACGAACCACCGTACGACAAAAACAAAAGCGGTATCCCGGTGATCGGCATGATGCCCATAACCATACCGATATTGACGAAAAAATGGAAAAAGAACATGGCGAGTATGCCCGCTGCAATATACAAACCGTAGCCCGTCGAGTTCCGCATGATTTTCAGAGTCCGAAAAAATATAATGCCGTAGAGCACGAAGATGACCAGACCTCCGATAAAGCCGAGTTCTTCCGACAAAATGCTGAATATAAAGTCGGTGCTCTGCTGGGGCAAAAATCGATAGTGGCTCTGCGTTCCGTGTAAAAAAGACCTGCCGAATATGCCGCCTGCTCCGATCGCGATCTTCGACTGGATGATGTTCCATCCGCTTCCTTTCGGGTCTACCGAAGGATCGAGAAAAACGATGAGACGGCTGATTTGATATTGTTTTAGGACACGCCCTGCTCCGTATGAGCCGAATAACGACAGCGCGATGATGAGCGAAACATATGAGATCCAGTAAAAATACCGCTGTCCGCGCAAATAGCGCCGTACGACGATCCCGATGAGTGTGATCGAAAGCGAGGCGGCGATAAGCAAAAGACGCAAGCGTATATCGGTGAGCGCTCCGATTGCGGCAATTTTCCGATGCGCGATGACGTTGTTCCAAACGGGGAGCACGGTCAAAAAAATCGTCCCCATTCCGACGGCGAATACGAACACTATGTAGCGCAGCGGAATGTCCGCCATAAAACACATGACGAGAAAAATCGGGATGTAAACGCTTGCTGTTCCCAAATCGGGCTGTGCAAGTATCAACAGTACGGGAAGCGCAAAAATCGAGGCGGCGATCAAAAATCGTTTTAAGGGAACTTCGCCCTGACTGTCGGAAAGTTTTTTTGCAAGAAATATAATAAAAATGATTTTGCCGAATTCGGACGGCTGTATGCCGAAGTGACCGATGCCGATCCAGCTGTTCGCGCCGTTGACGTGGCGGCCGAATACGACCGTATATAAGAGCACGGGCACGAGAGCCGCATATAAAATATAGGCGTAGCGCGCCGTTTTGCGGTAATCGTAGAGCGCCGTTACGACTACAAGTAAGATGCCGACGGAAGCCCATACGATCTGTTTGACGTATTCATTCGTGACGAGGATACCGTCGGAATTGATCGCCGACGAATAGATAAATGCGATACCGGATGCGGTAAGGATGAGAACGCAGATCAAAAGGATGTAATCGAATGCATCGATGATTTTCAGCTTCACTGCCCTACTCCTGTCTGTTCCCGTTCGCAAGGAGATAATGAAAGCCGAGTGAGTTTACGGCTTCTTCATAGCTTTGATTTGCCAGCGTACCCTGTATGATGATATTCGTCGCGTAAGGCGCCCACCATTCCCACGTGTTTACCGCTTCGACGAGCGTCGACACGACGATCTGATCTTCGACCGGCGCATCGTAGGGCGCATAGGCGACCATCCACGAGTGCCAGCTTTTTTTATACTGTGCGACTTCCGACGTCCCCGTTTTGCCTGCGCTTTGAAAACGCTTATTGCGCATCGGGTACTGGGGCGTGCCGTCGGTGATCGTATAACGGCAGTCTTCCTGAACCGTTTTCCACACGTCGGCCGGTATGTCGGATTTGAATAACACTTCGGGTTTTACTTCCGTGATGACTTCATTTGTCACGGGATCGCGCACTTCTTTGAGCAGGTGCGGCTTATAAACGACTCCTTCCGTGCACACCATCGCCATCATGTCGGCGACTTGAAGCGGAGTGGCGAGAATATAGCCCTGTCCGATGGAAGCGGACATCGTGTCGCCGCCGAGCCACCTCTCGTGATACTTTCGCTCTTTCCACTGTGCCGTCGGAATAAAACCCGACACTTGATTCGGCAAATCGATTTCGGCGCTTTTTCCGAGGCCGAACATAGTCGAATACTGTGCGATTTTGTCGATGCCGAGATAATCGCGTCCGATCGTCCAAAAGTAGACATCGCAGGACTGAGCGAGCGCATTTTTCAAATCGAGCCAGCCGTGTCCGGGTTCTTTGAGATGACAGTGAAAGGTGCGGTTGCCGTAAAGAAGTTTTCCTTTGCACTCGATTTTTTCGAACGGAGAAAAACTTTTTTCCTGCAAAAGAGCCGATACCATGATGATTTTAAATGTCGAACCGGGCGGATACTGGGCGGCGACTGCCCTGTTTAAAAGCGGCTTTTCGGGACTGTCGCGGAGTTTTACATATTCCTGCGCGTAGTCGTCGGAATTGAATATGTTCGGATCGAAATACGGATAGGATACGAGCGCGAGTATTTCACCCGTCGCAGGTTTTAAAACGACGACCGCCCCTACCCTATTCCCGAGTGTCTTTTCCGCGAGCGTCTGAATGCGCGAGTCGATCGTCAATACGAGATTTTTTCCCGGCTGGGGCGGACGAACGTCGGGTGTGTCCGAAAGGATCCGTCCGCGCACGTCTACGGTGCGGCTTTCAAGACCGCTTGTTCCCTGCAAAAGCTGATCGTACTGTCGCTCGATTCCGGTTTTACCGACGACGCTGTTTCGCGTATAGCCCTGATTGTATAAAACGTTGATCTCTTCCTGTGTGATGTCTCCGACGTAGCCGATGATGTGGGAAAGAGAACCCGTTTCCACGTAGTTCCGCCTCGGCCGCGATACCCACGACACACCCGGCAGATCGATTTTGTTTTCGGCGATATTCGAAATAGTTTCAAACGGAACGTTCGTGCGCACGGTGATCGCCGTATAGGATTTTCGCTGCTTTTGCGGAATACGCTTATCGATATCGAATTTCGAAACGCCGAGGTACTGGGCAAGACGGGAAGCGACCGTGTCGTAATGCCCTGCCGGTATCTCCGCAGGCGTTATTTCGACCGCAAACGAATCGGTATTGATGACCATCGGTACGGTCGCGTTCCTGTCGAATATTTCGCCGCGCTGTGCGGGGATGCGGGAAACTTGGCTTGAAATCGTTCGCGACTGGGTGCGGTACGTATCGGAGAGAACGACCTGCATCGAAAAAAGGCGATAGACGTAGAGCGCAAAACACAGGACGATCGCGGTCTGCAAAAAGATAATGCGCTGCGTTTTGGAAAAAACGGGAGGTCGACGCTTTTGTAAAAAATCGTCCGTCACAGCGCGCTCCTCCTTTCGATTGAAAGCGACGAGCGGAACAGCGACAGGAATTTAAAAACGAGGGGCGCAAGGATCGTATTGCATGCGAGTTCGAACAGAAACGGTACGGATAACACACGGTACACTGCGGGGGACGACGGAAAGAGAAGCGAAATGATCCACACGAAAAACGCTTTCAATAAGGTCGCTCCGAACGCGCACAAGGCGGGCATAACGATCCCGTCCGAATTGAAAACGCGTCCGAGCACGCCGAAAACGTATCCGATGAGCGTCCGGTACAGGCAATGAAAACCGAACGGAGCGGCTGAAAGAAAATCCAAAAACGCACCCGAAACGAATCCGTTTATTTCGCCCGACGTTTTGCCGTTTAAAAACGCGATATAGAGCGAACACAAAAGTACGATATCGGGAACGGCCGGAAGAAAGGCGATATTCGAGAGGACTGCCGTTTCAATGAGCACGGCGCAAAAGAGGACGATCGCCGATACGATGTACGACTTCATCGCCTTTCCTCCGTTTCGCTTTTGACATCTACAACGATGACCGTTTCGAGACGCGGAAAATCGATGAGAGGAGCGACGTCGATTTCGAGCGACGAATCGTATTCTACGACGCGGATTTCGGAGATGGAGCCGATCGGCATATTGCGCATATAGTTTCCGTTTTCGCCCGACGTCACGATGACGTCTCCGTAATTGAGCGTATCCATGACGCGCTTTTTAATGTATTTGAGCGCAAGCTTCGTATCGTCGCCGAAGCCCGATACGAGTCCCAAGTCGCGTGTATTTTGAATGCGTGCCGAAACCGTGCAGTTTATGCTGTACACCGGCATGATCGTGCTCGTAAATCGGCCGACTTCGACGACTTTTCCGACGAGGGCGATGTTACCGTTTTGGTATGCGATGACCGGCATATTTTTGCCGATACCGTTTACGCTTCCCTTATCTATCGTGAGTGATGCGTAGAGCTTGTCTATATTGCGAGAGATGATCTGGGCGGGGTAATTTTTTTGTTCGAGCGATTTAACGAAATCGAGCTGCTCTTTGAGCTGTTCGTTTTCTTTGCGTATTTCCGCATTCGTCCGCTGCATCTGTTCGTAATTTTGCAGTTTGAGGACGAGTTCGTCGTAATTTCGTTTCAGATCGGACAGTTCGCGCACTGCGGTAAACTGTCGTCCGGCGAAATTCGTCACGAAAAAAACGCCCTTTTCCGCCGTCGAAAAAATCGAAAAACCGATGCGGCTGAAATCGACGACAAAGCTCCCGGACGTAAACGCGAGAAAAACGCCCGAAACGAGGAGGAGCAAAGCGAGGACGAATTCGGGAAATCTGAATCGAAACGACGATTTTATGCGGATATGCATGAGGCGCCGCTAATCGTTGAGGTTCGCATAGATCGCGCGGTCGACCGATCTGTCTTTAAACAGTTCGAAAGCCTCCCCCGCTCCGATCGCAACACATTCGAGCGGATGCTCGACGAGGATGACGGGTACTCCCGTTTCTTTTGAAATGAGCTTCGGAAGCCCTTTGAGCATGGAGCCTCCGCCTGTCATAACGATGCCGCGGTCTACGATATCGGCGGCGAGTTCGGGCGGCGTATGTCCGAGCGTGCTCTTGATCTCTTCGACAATCCGCGTGACGGGATCTTTGAGAGCTTCTCTGACTTCGACGCTGTCGATTTCGAGGCGGCGCGGAAGACCGGTGATCGCGTCCGTTCCGCGCAGTTCCATCTTTTCGATCGTCTTGTCGGGAGTAGCGTTTCCGATTTGGATTTTCAAACGCTCGGCCATCTGACGGCCGATTATTAAATTGTGGACGCTTTTGACGTGCTTGACGATGGCTTCGTCGAATTTGTCGCCGCCGACGCGGATCGCGTTCGTGATGACCATATCGCCGAGGGATATGACGCTGACTTCGGTCGTGCCCCCTCCGATGTCGCATACCATGTGACCGGCGGGTTCGAAAATCGGAATCTTTGCGCCGATTGCGGCTGCTCTCGATTCCGCGATCGTTTCGACTTGTTTTGCGCCGGAACGGAGAGCGGCTTCGATGACCGCACGGCGTTCGACATCGGTGATACACGAGGGAATTCCGATCCTCATGCGCATCGGGCGGAAAAACTGATGGCGGGGCGTGATCTTCGAGATAAAATATTTGATCATCTTTTCGGTACTGTCGATGTCGGCGATGACGCCGTCGGCGAGCGGTCTGATCGCGATGATGCTGCTCGGCGTTTTATCGAGCATGCTCTTAGCTTCCGCACCGACGGCTCTGACTCTCTTTGTCCCTTTTTCGACGGCGACGACGGAAGGTTCGTCTATGACGATGCCCTTGCCGCGTACGTAGATCAGCGTATTGCAGGTACCGAGATCGATACCGATATCGATCGAAAAATTATCAAACAGACCCATTTTGCTATGCCTCCCGAAACGATTTAGTCCGCCAGTTTTTCCAAAGCGCCGCGGTGATTTACCTGAATGCGAAGCGCGTTTCGCCACTCAGATCTGGCTTTCACCATATCGCCCTGTTTTTCATATAGTATGCCGAGCTTGTAATGCGCATCGGCGGAGTTTTCATTTTTTTCCAAAACGCTCAAGAATTCTTCCGTCGCTTCACGGTATTTGTTTTCAGCAATGTAAATACTACCGAGGAGCATACGGCTTTGCAAGACTAAATTTTCGTCGTCGCATTCTTTTATGACGCGGAAGAGGTACTGCTCAGCCGCCGCATTTTGCCCCGCTTTATGGTATTGCTCCGCGATCGAAAAGAGAAGCGTATCGGATTCCCGCACGAGGAGCGCTTCGGTAAACGAAGCGATGCTGTCCATCGTCATGCCGAGCGCGGCATAGCTTAATCCCAGATATTCGGCTATGTCGTCGGCTTTGTAACCGCGCGCTTTTGCCAGTTCGAGATATTTTACCGCGAGGTCGGCATAATAATACGACGAAACGGTATTTTTATAAAAGTAGGCTTTGCCGAGCATGTATGCAAGCTGGGATTTCAGCGAATTTTGCGCATCGAGCAGCGCGAGACGCAAACTGTTGATCGCTTCGTCGAGGTAATTCTGTTCGTTCATCTTATCGAGAGACGATACGCCGAGGTAAAACGCCGCATATCCGTGGTACGTGAGAGCGGCGTTGTTGAACGGGGACGAGCGCAAAATGCCCTTGCTTGTTTCGTATACGCTTTCATAGTCGTAGGATTTCCAGCTTTTGGAAAGCGCGTACACGGATCCGGATATGAGGCGCGGAAAAACGAATCGATAAAATGAAAACACGAGGGCGGCGGCAGCCAGGCACACGGAAAACGCGATGAGTGCATTGCGCAGGAGATTGCTTTTGCGTTTGAATATGTGCGCTTCTTTACTGCTGCCGTTCATACTGTTTAACAAAATCACGTTCGGAAACCGCCGAAACTCGACATTCGACCTAAAAAAACGGATGGGACGGTAAGCCGGGTTCTGGTATCGACGATACGCCGACATAACCATCTGTCTCGAACGCAGATTACCCTGCGCTTCAAGCAACCTACCTGCAGTTACGGTCCGGAAACCCGCTGCCGCTTGGTTTTGCTCCAAATGAGGTTTGCACTGCCGCACCCGTTACCGGATGCGCGGCGGTCTCTTACACCGCCTTTTCACCCTTACCCGTCGCAAGACGGGCGGTATATTTTCTGCTGCACTGTCTGTCGGAGGCGGGCTTTGCACTTCAGCAGTTCCCGCATCCGCCCGGTGATTACCCGGCATTTTTTCCGGCGGAGCCCGGACTTTGCCTCACGGGTATACTCTTTCATCAGAGAATGCCCGCGCGGTTATATCCCATCCGTAATCGATAATTTTTACCGAGCTGTTCGAAAAATTCAGTCTAAAAACGACCGATTTTCGGGACAGCCCCTGCATACTCGGAATCGAATCGCTTAGGACTGATCCTCGTCTTCATCTTCGATATCGTCGTCTTCGTTTTCTTCGTCTTCGATATCGTCGTCTTCATCGAAGATCTCATCGTCTTCTCCGACCGCTTCTTTTTCTTCGTTTTCCTCGTCTTCGTCTTCGAAATCGTCTTCAAAGTCGTCATCGTCATCGAGGTTTGCGAGGCTGCCCGTAAAGTTCTGTTTTTGATCCTCGGAGGTCTCTTCGTAATAGAGGATGCGACTGCAGTACGGACAGAATAAAATATCTTCGTTTTTGCGCACTTCATTTGCGAACTGCGCCGGAAGGAACATACAGCAGCCCTGACATACACCGTTTTTGACGGCGACGATGCCCTGCGTGTTGCGCCGGATGATGCGTTCGAATTTGAACAATATTTCCTGATCGAGGTCGGGTGTTATTTTATTTTCTTTTTTTTGCAGGGATGCGAGTTCGCTTTTGTACGAATCGAGTTCTTTGTCGAGCGATGCGCGGCCGGCGTTGAGATCGGCTTCCTGGGATTTGATCATCGCTTCGACTTGCTTTAAGTTGTCGTTCAGATCGGCAAGCGTCTTTTCCTCTTTTTGCAGGTCTTTGCGGATATCCTGTTCTTTGAGCGACGCTTCCGAAATCTGCCGGTCGAGCGCTTCGTATTCGCGGTGCGTCGTGATGTTGTCCATGCCTTTTTCGCCCGATTCGCGTGATTTTACCGCTTCGTCGAGCTCTCTCTGAAGCTGGGCGACTTTTGCCCGCGCTTCTTCGTAATCGGCGTTTTTTCCGATAAATTCTTTTTTCATGCGATCGAGCAGTTCTTCCTGTGACGAAAGCTGCTTCGGCGCTTCACGTACCTTTTTTTCAAGGTCGTATTTGTGTACGAGTATTTCCTGCAGATCTTTTAATTTGTCGAAAACCTTTGTCATCACCATGTCGATTATACCCTTCCAGATTACCGCGTCATATTAAGGAAGACCTCTGAAATTTGCGATTTTTTGAGGTCTGTAATAACCCATTGTATAATAAAAAAAACGTTGTGTCTACGCTATTGTTGCGGCGGATCGACGTAGTCGCGGAACCAGTTTGCACGGCGCGGATGGCGGAGGCGCCTGAGCGCTTTCGCTTCGATTTGCCGGATCCTCTCGCGCGTAACGTTGAAGTAGAGGCCGACTTCTTCGAGTGTGAGCGAATAGCCGTCGTCGAGTCCGAATCGCATTTTGAGCACTTCCTGTTCCCGCGGCGGCAGCGTGTCGAGCACCGAGCGGATCTGCTCGCGAAGCAGCGTGTCCGCCGTCTGAGAAGCGGGATTTTCGACTTCTTTGTCTTCGATAAAATCTCCGAGAAGCGAATCCTCTTCTTCGCCGATCGGCGTTTCGAGCGAAATCGGTTCCCGCGCGACGTTTTTTACCTGCTTGACGCGGGTGACCGGCCAGCCGAGCTGTTGCGCGATCTCATCGTCGCTCGGTTCGCGTCCGAGCTTTTGCATGAGCTGGCGCGATTCGCGTACGACTTTGTTGATCTGTTCGATCATGTGTACCGGAACGCGGATCGTGCGCGCCTGGTCGGAAATGGATCTCGTGATCGCCTGCCTGATCCACCACGTCGCGTAGGTCGAAAATTTAAAGCCTTTGCGGTATTCGAATTTTTCGACGGCTTTGATGAGGCCGATATTGCCTTCCTGCACCAAATCGAAAAACTGCAAACCGCGGTTCGTATATTTTTTTGCGATCGAAACGACGAGTCGAAGGTTCGCATTGATGAGCTTGTTTTTCGCTTGCTCCATCATCGCCGATCCTCTTTCGATCTCTTTACCCATGCTTAAAATTTCGTCGACGCTGTTTTCGAATTCGTATTCGAGACGGTAGAGCTTTCTGTCGATCTTTTGTATCTGCGTATAGATATCGCGGATATCGTCGGTCGTCATGTTGAGTTCTTTTTCGAGCTTTGCCGATTCGGAACGGATGGCGATACGACGACCGAGACTGCGGAGATCGGCTATATTGACGACGCGCAGCTCTTTCATCTTTTTTTCCTGCTTTTGATGATAGTCGGCGATCTTTTGCATAGCGTCGCGGAACTTCAGCGTAAATTTATCGAGTTCTTCCGACTGTATGTCGATCCGCTGCAGTTGGGGCTGAATTTTTTTATGCAGAGAGGCGAGCTGGGGCGCATCGAATATGCGGACGGTTTGGTCGGTTTCGAAAAGCTGCTTTTTGATCGTCATGTACTGTTTGATTTCGGACAGCACCGGTTTGATATATTCGCTGTAGCAGCTTTTGAGCCGCCGCTTTTCCGCCATCTCTTCGTTTATCTCTTTTCGCGGGCGTCCGGGTTCGTGGATATCGATCCTCGTAAACGCTTTTTGCGCGACGGCGAAAAATTCGGGGATCATGATGCCGGAATTTTTGATGACGTCTTTGATGATGTTTTTGCCGTTTTCCATTTTTTTGGACAGAATGACTTCCTGTTCGGCGGTGAGCAGATTTTCTTTTCCGATTTCTCGCAGGTAAAGCCGGATCGGATCGTCGATGCTCGTCTCTTTGTCGCTGTTGACGAGCCTGCTTTTGACGATGTCGACGGCCTTTGCGACGTCGGCCGCTTCGCTCGGAACGCCGTCCGCTATGTCGTCATCCGCGATATCGTCGTCCTCTGTCTCCCCATCGTCATCTTCTTCCGGCTCATCGCTTTCTTCTTCGACGAGTAAATCGTCGCTTTCGACGATCTGCAGATTTTCACTTGAAAAAAGCTGGAGGACGTTTTCCATTTTCGGGGAATTGACGAAATCCTGTCCAAGCATATCGATCACTTCGTCCCACGTAACGGTCGACTTTTCTTTTGCGTATTCGAAAAGTTTTTGTACGTTGGAATCCATCTCACGGTCGTTTTGATCTTTTTGTTGATCCATATTTTTTTTCGGTACCTGTTTTATTACTGTTTTAATTCGCTGTCGAGTTTCATTTTTTCCGCAAGAAGCGATTCGAGTTGTGTACGATCGCTTTCCGTTGCGGGATTGAATAATCGGATCCTGCTCATGAGCGCGCTCCGTTTGCGTTCGAGCGCATTCCGTTTGATAAGTTTGATACCGTCTTCCACAATGCGCTTCCCGTTTCGGGAAAATTCACCGGACGATATGACACGTGTGATCATCCTGCCGAGTTCTTCATCGTCGCATCGGTTCAGTATGCCGCCTATCGATACGGTCTTTTCTCTGAAACAATCTTCCAAGATAATAAATAATTTTTTGGCGAGAGGGTCTTCAAAATCGTCGACGGCGATCTCCGCGCGCATGACCGTATACAGGTCGAGTTCGGCTATGACGGCGAGAACGGTCCGCAATTCGGCGTTGAGGGAAATGTCCGAATTCTGTCTGCCTGTCGATGATTGCTGCCGGTTTTTTAAGCGGTCGCGGGCTTGTTCACGATTTTCAAAATCTCTCTTAACAGCCTCCGGCTTTAGATTGAATGCCTGGCACAGCTGCTCAAGGCATGACTCTTTTTGAATATCGGAGCGGAGCGCGTCGACATACCGAAAAAACTCGAGCGATGCCTTTGTTTTGCCTTCGGGGGTATCAACAGCGAAATCGCTGCCCAATTTGGATAAAAGAAAGTTACTATCCAATATAGCATTATTTACGTCATTTGTCAAGGTCTCGGCCCCATAGCTTGCCATGATCTCCGCCGGGTCTTTACCTTCCGACAGTCTGATGATCTTTACCGTAAAATCGAACGATCGGCACATGATGATCGCGCGCACGGTCGCCGCCTCGCCCGCTTTGTCCGAATCGAAAGAAAGCAGTATCGTGTCCGCAAAACCGCGCACGATGCGAAGCTGCTCTTCCGTGAGCGCCGTTCCGAGAGGTGCTACCGCATAGGTGATACCGCACTGGTGGTAGGCGATGCAGTCCATATAGCCTTCGCAAAAGATGACTTTTTTTTCTTCACGTATTTTATTTTTGGCGAAATTGAACGCATAGAGCGTTTCGCCTTTTTTGTACTGGATCAAATCCCCCGAATTCAGATACTTCGGTCCGTCTCCGTGCAGCAGGCGGCCGCCGAATGCGCAGCACTGCCCTCTCCTGTTGAAGATAGGAAACATGAGACGGTCGGAAAAAAAAGCCGTGTCGGGATAGTTTTTGCTGAAAAGCCCCGATTCTGCAAGGAAGGTGTCGCTGAAGTTTTTTCCTCGCAAAAATTTTTTGAGCCAGCTCCTGTCGGCGGGCGCATAGCCGAGTTTGAATGCCGCTATCGTTTCGGCCGTGATGCCTCGTCCGGTGATATACGAAAGCGCATCTTTCCCGCCGGGCGTCTGCGTGAGCAAATAGTGAAAGAGAGTCGCCGTGCGTTCGTAGAGGTCGATATAGAGATCTTTTATGCCGTCGTCTTTCGGCCGCTCGGGGATGTCGCCTCCCGAATACGTCACTTCGATTCCCGCCCGCTTTGCAAGTGAGCGCACGGCATCGGCGTAGGAAATCTTTTCCGTCTCCGTAACGAATTTTATGACGTCACCGCTTGCATGGCAGCCGAAGCAGTAATAAAATTTTTTATCGCCGTCGACGTGGAACGACGCGGTTTTTTCGTTGTGAAACGGACAGCAGCCCCACCAATCGTTGCCGCTCCGCTTCGTCAACTTCGTATATTCTCCGACAATCGAAACGATATCGGACATATTGTGGACGGCTTCGATCGTATCCTGCGATATGAGAGAAGCCATCAGTTTTCCGCCGCCTTTTTTGTCGTATAGCGCACGCCTTCTTTGATGTGTTCGCCGAATGAGTCCGAAAATGCGTGGCGTCCCGTTTTTTCGTCTATGAGGCGAAAATAATAATAATTCGTTTTCGGAGTGTCGGCTGCCGCTTCGAGCGCGATCATGCCGGGATTCGAAATCGGAGTCGGCGGAAGAGCCGCCCACTTATACGTGTTGTAGGGACTGTCGATTTTCAAATCGTCGTAGGTGATGACGTCGGGGTGCGCTTTGCCCTGTATTTCGGTGATGATGTATTCGATCGTCGCGCACGAATACAAGCCGATATTTTTTGCGATGCGGTTTTTGAACACGCTTGCGATAAGCGGCGCTTCGTCCGCGACGCGATATTCCCTCTCGACGATGGACGCGAGAACGAGCGTCCTTTGAAGTTCTTCGGGAGAAAGGGATGCGAGCGTAGGATTTTCGCGTATATGTTCGAAAAAATTTTTTACCATCATGTCGATGACCGACGAAGATGCCATGTCGGGCGTAAAAAAGTAGGTATCGGGAAAGAGATATCCTTCAAGGGTCGATGAGCGTATGTCGTATTTTTTTATGAGCTCACCGTTTACAGCTGCGGCTTTAAAATCAGCTGCGGTACAGATACCCGCATTTTCGAGGCGCTCGCCGATTTTCGAAATCGTCAATCCTTCGGGAAAGGATGTGCGCACGTATTCCCTCTTTCCCGACGATGCGAGGGCGAATATGTCGGAGATACTCATACCGCTTGAAATGCGGTATACGCCGCTTTCGAGCTTGAGCTTTGCACCTCCTGCAAGAAATCGGAAAACCGGATAGCGAGCGGCAAGGTAAAACGCATTTTCATTTTTAATAAGTTTTTTTTCTTTGAGTGTACGGGCGAATTTTTTTACCGTCATCCCTTCGGGAACTTCGACGCGCTCGGTTACCGCCTCCTCCGTCCTTGAAGCCGGATGCGTTTCGTATATAAAAAAAAGAGACGCGACGATTGCGCCGAGCGCGAGTGCGGCAAGCGCTATGTAAAAAACGCGCTTTCCTTTTGTGACGAATGTCCTCGTGCCGCGCCTATCGACCCTGTCTGCGCCGCCGGATTTTTTTTGACTCATGAATAAAATCGCTCCGCATCTCCGATCGAAATGGAATCGTACACCGCTTTTTCCACGGCGTGCGTAAATTTTTCAAGACCAGAAGGAATGCTTTCTTCGTGGTCGCGGAAAAAATGCGCGATGAGCGCCGTCTCGTTCGGTGAAAACTCGTATAAAAACGAAAGAGATGCGGGTTTGGTTACATCGTCCGTCATAGGTTTATCTCCGCGCCCTCCGTCGCGAGGTAAACTTGCATATTCGCGTGCTCGATATACTGCGCGTACCACCGCGCCGCGTGCAAAATCGAATGGAGTTTTTTATCGTCGTATGTCGGTTCGTGGTGAAAGAGATACACTGATTTGATGTTCCAATGAACGGCAAAATCGATCGCATAGCAAAACGCCGAGTGACCCCAGTTTTCTTTTTGATAAGCTTCGGCGACGGTGTACTGCGAATCGAGCACGATGACATCGGCGTCCTGAAACACTTTTATGCGCGCGCTCGTTTTTTCGAAATCTCTTTGCGAAAGTTCGACATCAGTCGCATACACGAATTTTTTCCCGTTTTCGCTTATCGCATACGAATACGAATTTCCCGGATGCGACATTTTGCAGCAACATACGGGAACTCCTCCGACGCTGAACGGTTCACCCGATTTGACCGTGTGAAAAGTTATCCGCTTTGCACACACGTCAAAGGGCGCCGGAAAATACGGGCGCGACATTTGAGTTGCAAGGATACGGGGAGCTGCGGGAAAGGCGGAATAGATATCGATCTTCACCGAAGGATCGTAGATCGCGTCGAAAAACGGAAAGCCCTGCAGATGATCCCAGTGAAAATGGGATAAAAACAGATTGTAGTGATTGTCGGCGGGTTTTACGCCGTTTTTGCCGAGCACGCGTATACCCGAACCCGCATCGAGTACGATCTCCGTACCGTTTGCGGTTTTTACTTCGACGCAGGGCGTATTGCCGCCTGTCGTGCCGTACAGCCAATCGGGGAGCGAGGCGATAAAGCGTTCGCGTGCATCTTCCGATGCGATGTCTTTTTGCGTAATGCGCTGGACGACTGCGGTGATCTTCGTTTGAATCTGCCGAGGCGTAAGAGGCGTCGGAACGGAACCTCTCACTCCCCAGAAATATATTTTCATCAGTGCTCCCCTCCGCGCTTAAAACGCAGCGGCTCGTTGTTTTCATACGCCGCACGCGATGCGTTTATCTCGTCTTTCGTCCAAAGCTTTCCGCGGTTTATACCGGGACAGGCATTTCCCTCTTTTTCCCACGATTCTTTGTCCGTCAAAAATCCCGTCCAAAAAGGATATGTCCTGCACTGTACCGGACGAGAACCGTAAGCGGTGCATCCGTCCTTCCACAAAATGCAGTCGTAGTTTTCCGTATCTTTTAAGCACAAAAGGTATTCGTCGTCATATTGCGGAACAAGACGGCAATAGGTTTTAATAAATTGATCTTCCGTCAAATCAAACCATCGACACAGATCCGTCAAATCGCTTTGCGAGAGAAAGACAAAGCCCGGTTCGATCCTGCAGCAAAAAGAGCATCGGTTGCACTCAAAATGAAGACCGTCGTCAAAAAAAGCCGGCATAGTATCAGTATAAAGAAAAAGCCCGTTACAGGCAACGGGCTTTTTGCAATGGGGAGTGAAGGATTCGAACCTACGAAGGCATAGCCAGCAGATTTACAGTCTGTCCCATTTGACCACTCTGGAAACTCCCCAAAAAGCCGACTCAGGGATTCGAACCCTGGACCTCGAGATTACAAATCACGCGCTGCTACCAGCTGAGCTAAATCGGCGCTGCAGGTCGGCACATACTATATAATAATATAAATCTCGTCAAGTAGTTTTTTGGGAAAAATCGGGGCGCAGCGCTTCGGCTCCGTTTATGTATACGTGGCGCGCGGAGGCGCCCTCGTCCATGTATGCGGTGACGAGAGCGCGGATCATACCGCCTGCCATGCCGCGGACAGAAGCTTCTTGACTGCAAAAAAGTGCGCAGGCGGAAACGTCGATTTCGTTTTGTCCGCATCTGAGCGCGGATGCGGGATTTATTGCGTCCAGATCTTCGGTCATCGTAAACTGTATCGATACGACGTCTTCCGGAGCGATATTGTTAAGTTTAAAAAGAGATGTGCACATATCGCATACCCCTTTCGTAATCGATTCGGCCGTATTTTCCGCGCCGGAAGCTCCGCGTAAACCGTAGAGACGTTTTGTCATCGACCGCTCTTTGTCGTACCTGAAAAGCTGTTTTGCAATTCGGGATAGGTTTTTAAAAGTTCGGTTATGTCTCTGTTCCGCGCCTCCGTGCGCGCTTGCTGCATATGCTGCGCTTCGATGTACGCATCGCGCGCGCTATTGTACAATGTGCGGTCAGGCAGCTTCGACGAAATAACGGCAAAGTTGTCGAAGACGATGTTCGGATAATCGATCGATGCGCGCACTCCTTCGAGGAGTTCTTCCGACGTAACGGTTTCCGGCTGAAAGTCGGTGCTGTCGGATGTTTTTATTAAAATATACGACGCCGCTTTTCCCGCAATGGCCGTGCACGAAGAATCGAGATATGCATCGAGACTTTCGGCGTCGGTGACGATACCGCCGTTTACGAGAGCGATGATGTTTTCAGGCGTAACGCGCGCCGTGCAGATAAAATCGAATCGATATGAAAAATCGGGAGCCGATTGAAAGGCGGTGCTGTACACATCAGCCGACGGGAGAGAACCCGATACGGTTTTCGTTGCAGAGCGCGGCTTTAAGCTGAATACGCGGAGTACCGCGTTCGTCGGAAGCAGGCATTCCCAATGCCACGAAAATTTGCCCGGCAAAACGGGTTCGCGGTTGACACCGCTCGTCTTCGATATGAGCACGCCGCATTCGCCCGCTCCGACTTTGAATTGCGTCCATCCGAAATAAAACACGACGCCCGCTGAAACAAGTAAAATAAAAAATATCGCGATAACCTTTTTCATACTTCCTCTATGTATGTTTTTGCTGTATACTCGAAATTATAATCTTTTTTGCGATAACTGCAAGGTGGAGCGATGGGCGGTAAAGAAATTGAAAAGGACGATTCGAAACCCGTTTTATACCGGCTCGTCATGCGCACCGTTTTATTTTTCGCCCTCTTTTTATTTTCGCTCCTCGTCTTTTACGCGATCGGAAATTATCAAAATTTTCTCGACGAAAATCAATATGTTATTTTAAGCGCGGCTTCTCTCGCCTCGATCGTGCTCTTCGTCTTTTCCGTTTGGGGCTTTGCCGTTTCGCTTTTCTATGCGCTCAAAAAAGATAGCCCGCGCCGCGCTCTCTATATCGTATCGGCAGCCGTCATGATTTTTACGGCGGCTTTCGGTTTTGTGTGCATGTTCGCTTCCCGCCTCATCGATTTTCTTGCGGCCGGAATGTAACCGTTGCGGATAGCGGCAGGATGAACAAAAAATCCGCTTCGCATGCGGTAAGCGTCACGGGCTTTCGATCCGTAAAATAATTTTCCGAAATACGGTTACTGATGCTCGGCATACCCTCTCTTCGAAAACCTTCCCAAAAAAGACCGTGCGATATAAGCTTTCCTCCGGTACGGGAAGAAGTCGTGCGGGCAACGGAAACGATGTCATCCCGTTTTAAATCGGAGATTTCACAAACCGTTCCGCTTTTGAGCAGCCGGACGGCTTCGTTCGGAAGGAGCCATAGGTCGGCATGCTGCGGGGTACAAAACGAATCGCATATCGCCAAAAGGTGGTCGAGCCTGCCTCCCCCGCCGCCGATGAGCGTGATAAACGGAATTGCATTTTGTAAAGAAGCTTCACGGAAGGCCGCATCCAAAGCGAGCTCCGTATCGGTAAAATCTTTATCGCGGGAAAAACGTTCAATGCGCGGCACTTCCCGTTTTTCTCCGAACTGCGGACTTTCATCATCGTTCCGGTCGTACAGATCGATGAGCTTTACATCGGAAATGCTGTCGAAGTCCCCGACGATAAAATCGGGCGTCAAATCGATGTGTGCCGCTTCGCCGTTTTTGAACGCATCCGCATAGCGCTTGAGCGTATCGAGTCCCGAATCCGCAGCGATGACGATGTCGGGCACATGGGAGACGAAATGCGATTCGACCGCTTCGGGCTCCGGGGCATCGCCTCCGGTAAAGATCGTGCAGCATATAGACTTTTTCCGCTCGGAAAACTTATAATCGCTCATACATGTATAGTAACGCAAAAAATATAAAAATTCCCCCCGTTCTCAAAAAAATGCACGAGATTTTTTCCCGCGGCGGTTTCCGCTCCTACCTCGTCGGAGGAGCCGTACGCGATATGCTCATGGGCATTTCCCCGCACGATTACGATGTCGCAACCGACGCAAAGCCGGAAGACGTCATGCGTCTCTTTCACCGCGTCATTCCGACGGGGATCGCGCACGGGACGGTAACCGTGCACCTCATGGGATACCACATCGAAACGACGACGTTTCGCACCGAATCGGGCTATTCGGACGGGCGGCATCCCGACAGCGTTGCCTATGCGGCGTCGATCGAAGACGACCTTTCGCGGCGGGACTTTACGATGAACGCGGTCGCCGTCGACCTCGCCGACGGAAAACTCGTCGATCCGTTTTCGGGCAGAGCCGACATCAAAGAAAAACTCATCCGTGCGGTCGGAAATCCGCACGAGCGCTTCGGCGAAGACGGACTCCGTCCCGTCCGCGCGATCAGATTCGCTGCTCAATTGAAATTTCGTATAGAAAAGTATACATATTCAGATATTTTCGAGGAGAAAACGCTCGCCGTTGTTCAAAAAATTTCGATCGAGCGCTTTCGTGACGAATTCATCAAAATGCTGGCTTCCGACGAACCCTCGGTCGCGCTAAAAATGCTCGAAGAAACGGGCATACTCGCTTTTTTTATCCCCGAACTCCTCGAAGGGCGCGGCTGTCTCCAGTCCGACTCTCGGGGCTTTCACGACTTCGACGTGCTCGACCACCTCTTTTACGCGTGCGACGGCGCGCCGAAAGACAATCTTACCGTCCGCCTTGCAGCCCTCTTCCACGATATCGAAAAGCCGAAAACAAAGCGCGTACTCACTGAAAACGGCATCGAAACGATAACGTTTTACAACCATGAACGGACAGGCGCCGAAATGACGAAAAAAATCCTCACGCGCCTTCGCTTTCCGGCAAAAACCGTCGCTTCGGTTTCGCACCTCATAGCCGAACACATGTTCCACTACGAAAGCGCATGGAGCGATGCCGCCGTCCGCCGCTTTATCGTACGCACAGGAACGGAGTCTATCGACGACCTCTTCGATTTGCGCCTTGCCGATATCTACGGCATGAAGAAGGAACCCGTGCGAATGCACGACAGCGCTGTCGGAAAAAATCTCGTCGAACTGAAAAAGCGGATCGAAGCCGTACAAAAAGAAAACTCCGCTCTTTCGCTTAAGGATTTGGCGGTAAGCGGAGACGATCTTGCACAAGCCGGAATACCTCGGGGAAAAGAGATGGGGTGCGTGCTCAAAGAACTCTTCGACACCGTACTCGACGATCCGAAAGAAAACACAAAAGAAAAGCTTTTGGCGATCGCACGGAATATATACCGAAAAAATTTTTATGAGAGGTAAAATGAAAAACCGCCGCAAATTTTCAAAAATATTTTTTATCCTGTACATCGTCGGTCTCATTGCTATTATCGCGCGTCCATGGATACGCGACTACGGATTTACTTCAGACGCTCTTTTACCGACGATCCTAACGATCGTTTTACTGGGGGCTGCGTATTATCTGTCGCTTGCCTCTGCGATAATCGTTCACGAATTCGGGCATTTGATTTTCGGTCTTTTGACGGGGTATACATTCGCTGCAATCGGTTTCGGACACCATCTTTTTTTACGGCGGGACGGTCGCGTGCGGCGCTTTGTCTATAAACTTCCCGGAGCGCTCGGCTTTTGCGCTATGGAAGTGCCCGATATGAAAGACGGCAGCTTCCCTTTTGCACTCTATCTTTCAGGCGGCGCTTTATGCAACGCATTTTTGGCGCTCGTCTGCATTTTCGCTTTTGCATTCGGCATCGGAAGCGGCATATTGTTTTTTCCTCACGCATTTTTGCTTTTCGCTTTCGTCAATGCGTATCTTGCGATCGTTTCGATTTTGCCGATAAAGACGAAATTTCTCAATACCGACGGAAAGCAATTGTTCGATTTATTAAAACATAAAAATATGCGTAAATCGTTTTGGGCCTGCGAAAAAATAAGCGCGGCGCAGTACCGCGGCGTAAAATTCGAAGACATCCCTTCCGAATGGTTTAATGAAACCGACGATACGCAGAGCGTCTATGCCGCATCGATACGCGCGGTGCGCTTTCTTGCACGGACTGAAACCGATGAGCCGAAAGAAGTGTGCGCGCTTATCGAAAAAGAGCTTTCCGAAAACCACGCTCTTTCAGGTAGGAGTAAAGCTCTGCTCATCTGTATGCGCATCTATTACGAGTCGATCGGCGAACGGGATGCCGGCACATTGAAAAAATTAATAACGCAAACGCAAATTGATTTTATGAAACGAATGAAAAATGTGCCGTCGGTCATACAGACCGAATACGCGTATGCGCTCCTCGTAGAAAAAGACGTTCGCGAAGCGTCCCGTATAAAGGCCCGCTTGGAAAAGATTTCGAAAAAATATCCTTTCCCTGCTGAAATCGATACGGCAAAAAAGCTGATTACCCGTGCCGATGAAATCTCGAAGCGCGAAAGCCCGAATGTGAACGGAGATATGTGACGGGCGTCTGGAGATTTTTTCAAATATCGTTTATCATTCAAAGCAAATATCGAAAGGTATAAAAAGAACAGGAGGCATGATTTTATGAAAAAGCTATGTGTGATTGCGGCGGCTGCCGTGATTGGAATGTGTTCGCTGTATGCGGGCGGTAAAGATGTCTCGTACAAAGCGGGAACGTACAAAGGAACGGCGAAGGGCAACAACGGAGATATAACGCTCGAAGTAACCTTTTCAAAAAATGCGATCAAAAGCATTAAAGTCGTTTCGCACAAAGAAACGCCGGGTCTTTCCGATCCCGCGTTCGCAAAGATTCCCGATGCGATCGTAAAAAAACAGACGCTCGCCGTCGACGCCGTTTCGGGAGCTACGAATACCTCCCGTGCGATCCTTGAAGCCGTCGAAAAAGCGGTCAAAGCTGCAGGCGGCGATGCGACTGCTTTGAAAAAATAAAAGGGTCGCCAAAAAGACGGAAAGGATGCAAAATGAAAGGCTGCCGCAGATTTTCAAAAATATTTTTTACAACGTGTATATCGCTTTGAAATTTGCATCCGCGAAAACTCGAATCCGATCGGTGCTCTGTGCGAAGAGCGCGATGATTCTAGCCGTGTTTTGAATATTATCGTTTATCATCCCAAAGGACTGTAAGGAAACAGGGCTTGGACACGAGAAACTTTATTATTTAGAAAAAATCGCGTGTAACGCAAAAAATCGGCTGTACTCCCGGCAACAGCTCTGCCGAACGTTCCACCTTTTATGTAATTATACGCCTCTTTTCTGTGTATACGTTTCTCATGCGAATCTCTGTGTACAGAAAAACAGGAGGCATGGTTTTATGAAAAAGCTGTGTGTGATTGCGGCGGCTGCCGTGATCGGAATGTATTCGCTGTATGCGGGCGGTAAAGACGGCGCATACAAAGCGGGAACATACAAAGGAACGGGAAGCGGCAATAACGGAGAAGTGACGCTCAACGTAACCTTTTCAAAGGACGCGATCAAAAGCATTAAAATCGTTTCGCACAAAGAAACGCCCGGTATTTCCGACCCCGCGTTTGCAAAGATCCCCGATGCGATCGTAAAAGGACAAACACTCGCCGTCGACGCCGTTTCGGGTGCGACGAATACCTCCCGTGCGATCCTTGAAGCCGTCGAAAAAGCGGTCAAAGCTGCAGGCGGCGATGCGGCTGCTTTGAAAAATAAAAGGGTCGCCAAAAAGACGGAAGTGAAAGAACTTTCGACCGATGTCGTCGTCGCGGGAGCGGGCGCGTCGGGAACTGCCGCAGCTCTTGCCGCAGTGCAAAACGGCGCGAAAGTGATTTTGCTCGAAAAGGCTGCAGGCGTGAGCGGTGCGGGAACGATGGCCGGCGTCATGTTCGCCGATCATAGCGATCTGCAAAAAGCCGCAAAAAAAGAAGTCGATTCCAAATGGCTCTACGATCAGTATATCCGCGATTCGAGCTATTATGCGAACGCACGCTTGGTGCGCACTATCATCAGAGAATCTTCCGATACGGTAAACTGGCTTGTCAAAAACGGCATGAATTTGATGCTTCTCGATGCGGGGTACGGCGCGCAGTATAACCATGTCGGTATGCCCGCAACCGCGCACGGCTATGTCGACGGCGGCGCCAAAGCGATCGGTGATCTCCATAAAAAAATCAAAGACCTCGGCGGAAGTGTGTATTATGAAACACCCGCGAAAGAATTGCTTTTCGACGCATCACACCGCGTCGCCGGTATCAAAGCCGTGCAAAGCGATGGAACGACGCTCAATATCCGCGCAAAAAAAGTGATCTTGGCAACGGGAGGATACGGCGGAAACGAAGAAATGATGAAAGCTCGTTTCGGAGCGAAAGCGGGAACGGGACTTGTCAAAACCGCGACCGGCGACGGACTTGTTATGGCGTGGAGCGCGGGAGCTGCCGAACTCGGAGCCGACGTCGCACAGTGGTTCGGCATGAAATATGACGGTGCAAATACGAAAAAAATGCCGAAGGGTACGGGAGAGCTTACCGAACTCGTACGCAATCCCCTGCTCTTTGTCGATAAAACCGGTAAGCGGTTCGGCGATGAAGCTGAAGCCTATGAAAGCGCCGCACTCGGCACGATGATGTACAATCTGCCGGATGCGGAAATGGCGATTATCCTCGACCAAGGCGTTATCGACAATGTCGCAAAAAACGGGCTTGCAAAAGTGTTCGTAGACCGCTGGGGAACGATGTACGGCAAGGGTATGGTCTATTCCGAAAACGGACATAAACGCGATCTCGATAAAATGACCGAACAACTGCGTGCGCCGAAGGATTACAGTGCGGCGATGGCCCAAGCGGTTGCCGCAGGCATTGCCGTAAAAGCCGATTCGATCGAATCGCTTGCAAAAGCGCTCGGAATGGAAAACCTCGTCGCCGAAGTTTCAGCCTACAATGCATTGTGCGCTTCAGGCAGCGATACACAGTTTTTCAAAGACACGAAATTTCTTTACCCCGTAAAACAGGGGCCCTACTACGCGGTTTTGACGCGCCTTCGCTGTTTGGGCACGCTCGGCGGAGTCGCGGTCGACGAGCGCATGCAGGCCGTCGATGCCGATCAAAAACCGATTGCAAACCTCTATGTCGTCGGCGCCGATGCGGGAGGCGTGTACGGGAACAACTACGTTATGTTTGAAGGCGGCACGCTCGGTTTTGCATATACGTCCGGGAAAATCGCAGGCCGCGAAGCGGCTGCTGCTCTGAAACGCTGATCGTCGTTTAAAAATGTGCCGCATATTCGAAGCGTCGAATGTGCGGCGTAATATGCCGTCCTGTTGTAAGATCGTCCATAATAGTCTGAATGACATTTTGCGCTTCGCTTGAAATAGTTTTACCGGCCGTTTGTTGCTTTGCAGCGCTTTTAAATGCTGTTTTTGCAAGAGCAACCGCCACCGGTTCAAAAACAGTTGTACCGAAATTCGTATTTAATGAATGAATAAATGAGAACAATGCCATTCTGTCTTTTCCTAACAAGCGGGTATGAAAAGGCATAACGGCAGGTTCGGGATTATAATGCATGAATTTATGTCGTAGGCTCTGTTTTAAAATCTCTTCAATTTCAGTCATTTGTGTATTTGTAAGACTCATCGTTTCAGCTTCTTTATATTGTTCGAAAGACAACGTCCAATTCAATTTTTCACCGAGTGTCTCTTCCCAATTTTTAAAACGCCCTCCCCCGCTCACGCGTCACACCGAATGAGCCTGCCCGGTATCTTTTTCTTTTTTCCAATCGTTGATAAATTTTTCGTATGCGTCGATCTGCGCGTCGAGGGCGCGCTGAACGACGGCGCTGCGTCCTTCCCAATTGTTTCCGTCGATTTCATACAGCACCTTGAGCGTCATCTCAAGCGTTTCGATCGTCAAATCCTTATCCTGTTCACGACGACGGGCGAGCATACGCAGTTCACCTTCAAAACATTCGTCGTACTGCCGCTCGAGAGAAGTCAATGCATCTGTCATACAATTATAGTACACAAGATATTGGACTTTTACAAGCTTTCGTGATACTATGCATAGGATTTCAACGCAGGGGCGAAAGCGGGTTATGAGCACACAGGCAGTGAAAAACACAAAAAAAGGCGCGGCACAAAAAACGCTCGAAGAAAGTTTTCTGGAGCTCTGCCGCCTTATCGCCGAAACTGACGACGAGCGCTTTATCCGCGATTTTTTCGGCTGTCTTTTTACGCCTGCGGAACGGAAGGACTTTGCAAACAGATGGCTCCTCGTCAAAGAAATCGACAAGGGTACAACGCAACGGGAAATCGCAAGGAGATTCGGTATGTCGCTGTGCAAAATCACGCGGGGATCGCGCGAACTGCACAAAGACGGAAGCGCGTTCCGCCGCATGCTCGAAAAATTAAAAACCGAATAAATGAAATAGGAAGTCGGCGGACGGCTTAGCCCAGCGCATACATACCGGCGCGCAAAATCGAAGGTTTAAAAGCGCCGCTGAAATGGCGCGACGCTTTTAACTGCAAATTTGCAGAGCAAACCGTTTTCTTGCAGAAAACTCGCGATATACGTGTGCGCGCTTGCGCACCAATGCGGCATTTTCGAAAATCGACATTTTCTGCAATGCCGCATTTTAAGGAAGCGGCCGCTACTGTACGAGAAGGCAGCGCACGCGGTGACCGCTTTCCGTTTCCGTCAATTCGGGCAGCGCTTCACAGCACGCCTTTTCCGCGTGAGGGCAGCGGTACGCAAAGGGGCAGCCCTTTTCGGCTTCGAGCGTCGTCTTTACTTCCGCGTTCGATGCCGCTTCTTTTCCGAGCGCGCCGTCGAACAAAAGCTTCGTATACGGATGCAATTTCGTCTCATACAGATCGGCGGCAGGAGCTTCTTCGACGAGGATGCCGCGGTACATAACGCCGATCACATCGCAAAAATAAGAAGCGGCTTTCAAATCGTGCGTGATAAACAAAAAACTTAAACTCCGCGTTTTTCGAAGATCGTCGAGCAGATTGATGATCTGTCCCTGAATCGAAACGTCGAGCGCCGAAATCACTTCGTCGCAGATGAGCGCTTCGGGTTCCATGATAAGTGCGCGCGCAATCGAAATGCGCTGCCGCTGTCCGCCTGAAAATTCCGACGGACGGCGGAAAAGGTCGGCTTCGCTCATACCGACTTCTTTAATAATTTTTACCGCCCTTTCTTTTGCATCGTCTTTTCCGCGCCGTTTCGACGAATAGCGAAGCGGAGAGGTCATAATTTCAAAAACGCTCATGCGCGGATTGAGCGAACGTGCGGGATCCTGAAAAATATATTTTACTTTTTCGCGGTAAGCGCGCATTTCGTTTTTCGTGTACGATGCAATGTTCCGCGCTTCCCCCGCTTCCGGCGCATAGCGTATTTCCCCCGATGTCGGTGAGTACATGCCGACCAAAAGGCGCGCCGTCGTCGTTTTGCCGCAGCCCGACTCTCCGACCAATCCGTACGTCGTTCCCCTCCGTATCGAAAAGGATACGTCGTTTACCGCGTACACCGTCCGCTCTCCGCGCGCAAAAAATCCCGCTTCGAAGCTGAACGTTTTAGAAAGATGCCGTACTTCGATTATCGCGCCGCTCATTTTTTTGCTCCTCCGTCGATTTTCATTTCCGGGCACGACCTTCCGTCGGTGGCGCAGGATGAACGCACAAAGGCGCATCTCGGAGCAAAGGGGCAGCCCCGCTCGGGAGCGGACGGATCGCATACTTTTCCCGGAATCGATTTCATGCGCTCTTTCGTATAATGCATGCCGAAGTTTGCGGAAGATGCGAGGAGCGCTTTCGTATACGGATGGCGGGGGGATCGCACGATCGATTCGGCACTACCCTCTTCCATCACTTTTCCGCCGTACATGACGATGATGCGGTCTGCGATGCGCGAAACGACATCGATATTGTGGCTGATAAAAATGACCGAAAGCCCCCTTTCTTTTTGCAGGCGCATAAGAAGCGAAACGATCTGCGCTTGAATCGTCACGTCGAGAGCTGTCGTCGGCTCGTCCGCAATGAGCAGTTCGCAGCCCTGCGCGAGAGCGAGCGCTATGCCGATCCTTTGCAGCTGACCGCCCGAAAATTGGTGCGGATAACTTGCAAGTCTTTTTCGCGGATCGGGAAGCCCTACTTCTTTCAAGAGCGCTTCGGCTTTTTCATACGCAGCATCCTTTGTACAGCTTTTGTCAATCGTGCGGAGCGCTTCGAAAAACACACTTCCGACGGTTTGCAGCGGATCAAAGGAAAGCGCGGGCTCTTGAAAGATCATGCCGATTTTTTTACCGCGGAATGTTCTCATTTCTTTTTCAGCGAGCGCAGATAGCTCCGTCCTTTCGAAATACACGCGTCCTGATCGAAACGCGTTTTGCGGAAGGAGATCCGGGATCGCACTTACCGTCACCGATTTGCCGCTTCCCGATTCCCCGACGATGCCGAGCACTTCGCCCCTCTGCATCGAAAACGAAACGCCGCGCACGGCATAGACATCGATGCGTTTTCCTTCACGGAAAACGGTAAAGGTAACCGAAAGATTTTCGACCGAAAGGAGATTACGTGCCGCAGGATACGCACTTTGCACATCGGGAGCGGATACGGAGGCGATCGAATCGTTTTCAGGCTGAGTTCCGCACGATACAGGCCGAGCTTCCGCATCATCCGTCGCGCTTATATCGAAAGCGGAGGGAGCGGTACGGCTGATCTCGCCGAAAGCGTGCGTTTTTTTTTGCCGAAACTTTTTTCCGGCGAAAACCGCGTGATACGGATCGAAGTAATCGCGGAGCGCGTCGCCTAAAAAATTGAACGCGAGCGTTACGGTCAAAAGCAAAAGCACCGGCGCGAGCAGCCACGGATAATTTTGCAGATTCGAAAGCGTTGAAATATTGCGGTTGATGAGCGAACCCCAGCTGACGGCAGGATCGCTGATACCCAGTCCGAGGTACGAAAGCGTCGTTTCGCTCATGATAAAGCCCGGTACGCTGAGCGCAACGCTTACGATGAGAAGGCTCGCCGTCTGCGGTATGATGTGGCCGAAGATGATAACTGCCGGTGGGATCCCTTCAAGCCGCGCGTTGAGAATAAAATCTTCACGCTTTATCGCATGCACCATGCCGCGTATCGTTCGGGCACTCGACGGCCAGCCGACGAAAGCGAGGATCAGCGTGATGAGCGCGTAAGAAGTACCGCTGTCCGTCTGCGTGTGCAAAAGCGAACGCAAAAATAAAATGAGATACAGGCTCGGAATGAGCATAAAAAATTCCGCAAGTCGCATGAGGCTCCAGTCCGCAGCCCCTCCGTAAAAGCCCGCAAGCCCGCCCAAAAGAACGGCGAGCAGGAGCGAAACGGCGGATGCGGCAAAACCTATCGTAAGGGAAATGCGGCTTCCGTAAACGATGCGCGAAAAAAGATCGCGGCCGAGGTTGTCGGCGCCGAGGATAAAAACGGGATAGAGTTCGCCCTTTTCGTCGGGGATCGTGCCGAAAAGATGTCGGCTGCACGGGATAAGCCCGAGCAATTTATAGGGTTCGCCTTTTACAAAAAACGTTACCCTTCGGTACTTTCCTTTGACGCGCGCGTATTTCCACGAAACGGGATCGAGGACGCGGCATTCCTGTGCTGCGATTCCCCGTTTCGTTATGCGGATATTCGCAGGATGAAAGGTATCGCGGCCGAAGCTCATCGATGCGGGATAGGGCGCAACGAATTCCGCAAAGAGCATTACGATATATAAAATTGCAATGACGATAAGCGAAGCGAATGCGATACGTTTCGTCTTTAAAAAATTAATAAATTTTTTCATGCGCGCCTCATTGACTTCCGTAGCGGATGCGCGGATCGACAAAGGCGAGCGCGATATCGGAAGCGATCATACCGACGAGAACGAGGAACGAAATAAACATACTGTTCGCAAGCACGAGGTTGATATCTTCCTGCAAAACCGCTTCATACATAAGACGCCCGATGCCCGGATAAGAGAAGATGATTTCAAGCACGAGAGAACCGGAAAAAAGACCCGCAAGCAAATTCGCGCTTCCCGTGATATACGGGTTGAGCGTATTGCGGAACGCGTGATTGAAGTACACCCGTTTTTCGCTCGTACCGCGGGATCTCAAAGCGGTGATATAGGGCATTCCCATTTGATCGAGCATCGTCGCGCGTATCATGCGGAGCGTGGCGACGGTGCCGCCCAAAAACGAAGCGAAGAGCGGAAGAAATGTGTGATGCATATAAGAAAGCGCAAATCGTCCGGGAGAGAGCGAAAACGGAAAATCGGGATAAGCGGTCACCGGAAAAAGACCAGTAGCCGATGCGAAGAGCTGCAGCAAAATCAAAAGCAGTATGCCCGGAAACGCGTGAAAAAAAAGCGCGACGAAAGTTACAGCCGCATCGAGTTTCGTACCCGCTTTGCTTGAAAGGTAGACGCCGAGCAAAAAAGACGTAAAGGTAATGCACACGAGCGAAATGAGATTCAGCACGACGGAATTGACCAGGCGCGATTTTATCAAAAAAGAAACGGGTGCGCGAGAAACGAGGGAGACGCCCAAATCGCGATGAACGACGACGCGGCCGAGCCACTTCCAATACTGCACGAAAAAGGGACGGTCGAGTCCGTACTCCGCGCGGAGGGATGCCATCTGTTCGGAAGAAAACGCGTTGTCGGCTTTTGCGCCGGAAGCTGAAGGAGCGCTTTGCGCACTCGACATGATCTGCTGCGTCATCATCCGGTCGACGATATCGCCGGGAGCGAGCGCCATAAGAGCGAACATCGAAAGGCCGAGCAAAAAAAGAAGGGCAAGCATCGTAATAAAACGGGCGCTTATATACGACGCGAGCGGAAAGGTTTTTCGAAACCTCCGCCACGGAAACGAAAGCGAGCCGAACGCGGCAGCGATTATATTGTTAATATTGATTTTATCCGTACTACGCATCACAGTGTCCTATTGTTTAATAAAAACGTAATCGAGCATCGCGCCGTTCAAATTGTCGTAATACACGTTCGACTGATCCCATCGGTTTCGAATCGCAAAAAAGCTCCGGGGACGGACGAGATAGATGACGGGACACTCGTCGAGCAAAATCCGCTGGTATTCGTTCCAAATCGCAAAGGCAGCCTCCCGATCTATCGTATAATTTCCCTTATTATAGAGATAGTCGATACGCGCTTCCCATTCGGTAGCGGGAGATGCCTGCAGCGGGTGCCACAAGTGCAGGTTTCCGGACGAGGGCCACACGTTGCTCCCCTGCGACGGAAAAAGAGGAGTACCGAGCGCGATTATCACCGACTGCCAATCGTAAGTTGCCGTCAAAGATTCGACGAGCTTTTGAAAATCGACTTGGCGGACGTTTACCTTTATGCCCGCCTTTGCGCATTCGTCGGCGATGATCTGCGCGATATCGTTTGCAAGCGTACTCGTCGACGGAATCGCCAAATCGAATTCGACAAGAGCGCCTTTCGAATCATAGAGAACGCCGCCCTTCTCTTCCATGCCGCATTTTTTTAATATTTTTTTTGCCTCGTCGATGTCATAACGCCAGCGGAGCGTTATATCGGGATTGTAGTACGGATTTGCACGAGAGAAAAAATAGTACATCGGCTCGGCAAGTCCCCGATACGTCTGCACGATGATGCGCTCGCGATTTAAAAGACAGCTCATCGCCTGACGGAATTCCTTTTTCGTAAACCACGAATAAAAAGGTTTTTCTTCGTTTACGGGATTTTGATTGAACGACCACAGAGAAGATCCGAGCGAGCCTTCGGCGTTGAACACCGTAAAATCTCTTTGATCGGCGACCGCTTCGTTTACGTCTTCGGGACGGAGCTGATACGTTTCGAGTTTTCCCTGACGGAACAAAAGGTAATCCGTGTTTTGATCTCCGACGATCTGCAAAACTTTTTCTTCGGGATAAGGTTCCGCGACTCCGTTTGCATCTTTATTCCAATAGTGAGGATTGCGCTTGAGCACGATGCGCTGAGAAGGCGCATATTCTGCGATATACCACTTGCCCGCCGAAGGGAGAGATTGCGGAGAAGACGCGATGCTGAAAAGATTTTTTACCGCATCGATACCTCCCGTCTCTTTTGCCGGACGATAGATAAAAGACGGACAGATATTCATATTGACTGCAAGGAGGGGTTCGGCGACGATGCGCGGAAACAGAAAATCGAAACGCTTTTCATCGATCTTTACGATATCGATATGGCGGACGGAACCGTCGTCCATCGTCATAAACTGCTGCGGATAACCTGAGCTTTGAAAGGCTTTGTCGCCCGCAATTTCATCATACCAAAAAACGACATCGTCGCTCGTAACGGGGATCTTCTCAGGCGAATCGTAATACGTCCAGTACATATCGTCACGGAGCGTACAGTGCAGCGTGAGCGTCTCTTTTTGCTTGTCGATGTCGATCGCGTAAGAGGCGGCGCGCGGCGACCACTTTCGAAGCGTCGGATCGTAATCGAAAAGAAAATCGGTCGTCTGCGCGATAAGGGAACTCGACGATGCATCGCGCTCGGCGATATAATGATTGAACGTTTTCGGATCGGTCATAACCGAATCGTACCACGTACCGCCCGCCCTTCCCGGAACATAGGGGCAGCCTGTCCACGGCTTCGCTCGAGTGTGCGAAAGCATTTCGCCGTTCATCGCTTCGATCGCCGAATCGATTTCTTCTTCGGTCATTTCGGGAACGCGCGTACACGAAGTACAGACGCAAAGCAAAGAGGCGGCAAATATCGCTATACGCTTCATAGCTTATTGTCGCACATTGAAAAGAACGCGTCAACTTGCGAGGGTTTTCGAATTCCATCCGTGAGCGATGCAGCCGCACATCACTCCGTTTTCCGGTAGTATAAACCTGTCGTTTTATATAAAATGAAAACGACAATACGGTACAGGAGGAGCGGCAGTATGAAAAAAATCGGTTTTATCGGCGTCGGGATCATGGGAAAGTCGATGGTTCGCAATCTCATGAAAGCGGGATTCGAACTTCGCATATTTGCACGGCATAGGCAAAACGTCGAAGACGTCATTTCGGAAGGCGCCGTCTTTTGCGACAGCATTTCGGACTGCGTCAAAGGCTCCGACGCGGTCATCACGATCGTGGGTTTTCCGCCCGATGTTGAAGACGTATATTTTTCTCCGGGAAAAATCATGGACAGCGCGGCAAAGGGAACGTATCTCATCGATATGACGACGACGAGCCCGACGCTTGCCGAGCGTTTGTACCGCGAAGGAAAAGCGAAGGGCTTTCGCGTGATCGATGCACCTGTTACCGGAGGCGACACGGGCGCAAAAGCGGGTACGCTTTCCATTCTCGCAGGCGGAGATAAAGCGGATTTTGAAGCGTGTATGCCGCTTTTCAAAGCGATGGGAACGAATATCAATTATCAGGGCAAAGCGGGAAACGGTCAGCACGCGAAGATAGCAAATCAAATACTGATCGCCGGCGCACTTTCGGGCGTGTGCGAAGCGTTTGCGTACGCGAAAGCGAAGGGGCTCGATTTGAACGTATTGTTAAAATCGGTTGCAACGGGAGCGGCAGGGAGCAGGCAGCTCGACGCGTTCGGCCCGAAGCTCATCGCGGGCGATTACGCTCCGGGCTTTAAGCTCAAGCATTTTATTAAAGACATGACGCTCGCCGATGAAGAAGCGAAAAAAGCGGGACTGCATCTCGGAGTGCTCGAGCTCGTGCTCGAAAATTATAAAGCGCTCGAAAAAGAAGGCTTGGGCGAAGACGGCACGCAGTCACTCATAAAACGCTATTAGGCTGAAACGCCAGCGCGTACCGCACAAGCTGAACGAGTCGGGCTGCCCCGCTCCTCTACATCTTTTCCAAATACGGCACGAGCACGAGATACATCGCGTTCTTTAAAACGGTGAGCGTGCATTCGGCAAGGAAGAGGCGCCCTTTTACGAGCTCCGTTTTTTCCGCGGCGAGGATCGGACACTGCTGATAGAATTTGCCGAACGCTTTGCTTACGTCGTACAGGTACTGCGCGACGACGCTCGGATCGAGCGCTTCCGCAGCTTTTGCGACGACTGACGGAAAGTCGCCGAGTTTTTTTATTAAATCCCATTCGCTTTCAGACGAAAGAAGAGAAACGGCTTTTTCGCTTGTATCGGGAGCGATGCCGCTTTCTTCCGCTTTCCGCAAAATCGACGCGATGCGCGCACCCATGTACTGCAGATAGGGGCCGGTGTTTCCGGTAAAGGACAGCGACTCTTCGGGATTAAAGAGCATATCTTTGACAGGAGCTACGTTCAATAAATAATAATGGAGGGCTGCAAGCGCGATCTTTTCGGCGACATCGTCCGCATCTCCGACTTCCGCTTCTCTGCCTTTCGCTTCGATCTCCTTGAAAGCTTGGGCGTGCAGTTCGTCGATCAAATCGTCGGCGTCGACGATCGTGCCTTCCCTGCTTTTCATTCTGCCGCTCGGCAAATTGACAAGACCGTAACTTAAATGATAAAGGTCATTCGCCCAATCGAAGCCGAGTTTTTTCAATATGTAAAAAAGCACTTTGAAATGATATATCTGTTCGCTTGCGACGACGTAGACGAGACGGTTGAACGGCCAGTCGTCATGCCGGCTGATCGCCGTACCGATATCCTGCGTCATGTAGACTGATGTACCGTCTTTCCGGAGCAGCACTTTTTCGTGCTCGCGGTCGTCTTTACCGCCGACGATTTCGCTCACGTCGATGCGCACGGATCCATCGGCAGCTTTGAAAAATATGCCCTTTTCAAGTCCCGCTTTGATTTCGTCTTTACCTTTGAGGTAGGTTTCACTTTCGAAATAGAGTTTATCGAAGGATACGCCGGTGCGCGCATAGGTTTTTTCGATACCCGAAAGCGTCCAATCGTTCATCGTTTTCCAAAGCGCGCGCACATCCGCATCGCCTGATTCCCACGCTCTCAGCATCTCTTCCGCTTCGGATACGGCTTCGGGATGCTCTTTTGCATACGCATCGAATTCGACATAGCACCGGCCGACAAAGTGATCGCCCTTTATGCCGAGCGTTTCAGGCGTGTCGCCTTTTGCTTCGTGAAAGAGTTTATACGCGAGCATCGACTTGCAGATGTGTATGCCGCGGTTATTAATGATGTTCACTTTGTACACTTCCGCACCCGCTTCTTTTAAAATGCGGCTCACGCTTTCACCGAGTGCATCGTTTCTCATGTGTCCGAGATGAAGAGGTTTATTCGTGTTCGGACTCGAATATTCGACCATAACGCGCTTTCCGTCGAAAGGCTTTGAACCGTCGTCGCTTTTCGAACCGTACTCGCTTCCCTCACCGGCGATGCGCGAAAGGATGGCAAAAGAAGCCGCCGATTTATCGAGCTTGACGTTCACGTAGGGACCTGCGGCAAGGAATTCGCCGACGGAAGATACGGAGATCTCTTCAAACGACGGCGCGGAATTGATAATATGCACGACGCTTTGTGCGATCGCGGGAGGTGCGAGGCGGAGAAGTTTTGCATAGGCGAACATCGGAACACCGATATCGCCCATAGAGGGATCGGGAGGAGTCTGCAGCGTCAAACTGCCGGCATCAATGCTCGATGCATCCGGATTTTTTTCGGCGATAAATCGATTCAAAGCCGCAGCAACCACGATGCGGCAAGCGCTTTTTGCATCATTCATAGGCGCTATGATAACCTTTACGGCGAGTTTTGTACATTACCCGGTAAGCTGTTTGTCGCTCGAATTCGTCATCGATTTCGGAAATTGTCGTTTCCACAAGCGATGCCGATATTTTTTTTACACAATCTTGATTGTGCGCGATCGTTGTGATATAGTTCATATATGAAAGTCGCAATCTTTTTCGGCTCGAAATCCGATACGGCAAAAATGGCAAAGGCTGCCGATGTACTCAAAGACTTCGGCGTCGAGTACGAAGCGTTTATCATCTCCGCGCACCGTGCGGGAAACCTGCTCCGTGCGGCGGTCGAAAAAGTCGAACGTGAAGGCGTCGAAGTGATCATCGCCGGTGCAGGTCTTGCAGCCGCTCTTCCCGGCGTGATTGCAGGGATGACGGTGCTGCCGGTTATCGGTGTGCCTCTTGAAAGCGTATCGGAAGGTTCGAACGGTCTTGCAGGTTTCGACGCGCTCCTTTCCATCGTGCAGATGCCGCCGCAGATTCCCGTCGCGACCGTCGGCATCGGAAACGCAAAAAATGCCGCTTATCTTGCCCTTGAAATTCTTGCATTGAAATATCCCGAAATAAAAACAAAGCTTATCGAATTTCGCAAAAAACTTGCGGATGACGCCGCGCAGCAAGGCGGCAATGGAGTATCGCTATGAACGAAAACGTCGTTAAAAAAGAACAGCTGTACGAAGGCAAAGCGAAAAAAATCTTTGCAACTTCCGATCCCGATCTCGTCATTATGGAATACAAAGATTCCGCGACGGCGTTCAACGGTGCAAAAAAAGGCACGATCGAAGACAAGGGCATCATGAACAACGAAATCTCGGCAAAGCTCTACGAGCTGCTCAATTCATGGGACGTGCCGACGCATTTTATTAAAAAACTTTCCGACCGCGAAGTGCTCTGCAGAAAAGTGAAAATCATTCCGCTCGAAGTGATCGTGCGGAACGTCGCCGCGGGCTCGTTCAGTAAACGGCTCGGAGTGCCCGAAGGCACGGAGCTTAAAACGACGGTTTTTGAAATATCGTACAAGTGCGACGAGCTCGACGATCCGCTCATCAACGATTACCACGCTGTCGCTATCGGAGCTGCAACGTGGGATGAGCTCCATCGCGTTTACGAAATCACGGCTCAAGTCAACACGATCCTCACGCATTTCTTTTTGCGCTGCGGAGTGCGCCTTATCGACTTTAAGCTCGAATTCGGCAAGGACAAAGACGGCGTCATATTTCTCGCCGACGAAATTTCGCCGGATACATGCCGTTTTTGGGATGCAAAGACGAACGAAAAGCTCGATAAAGACCGCTTCCGCCGCGATCTCGGCAACGTCAAAGAAGCCTATGTCGAAATGCTCGGCCGCATCGAAAAAGAACTCTGATTATTAATTAACAATTTTACGGACGGCGGCGGTATGAACGATTTAACCGATGAAGAAGATGTTCTCCATGACGAATGCGGCGTTGTCGGCGTGTATTTGAATAATGCATCCGGCGATACGGCTTCGATGAGCGCTTCTTCCCTTGCTTATTACGGTATGTATTCGCTGCAGCACCGCGGTCAGGAAAGCGCGGGGATTGCCGTATCGGACGGAAGCGACGTCAAAGCACATAAGCTTATGGGGCTTGTCGCCGACGTTTTTAAACGCGAAGACCTCGATGCTCTTTCGGGAAGGATCGCCGTCGCGCACGTCCGCTATGCGACCGCCGGCGGCTGTACGATCGAAAACGCACAGCCCATGGTCTACCGCTTCAAGCTCGGCACTGTCGCCGTTGCGCACAACGGTCAGCTTGTCAATTACGAACAGCTTCGCGAAATGCTCGAAGAAAGCGGTTCGTCGTTCAATTCGACGAGCGATACGGAAGTTATCGTCAAATTCATCGCAAAAAGCTATAAAAAGGGACTCGAACGCGCGCTCACCGATACGATCCAGCTTATCAAAGGTTCGTTCGCGCTCTGCGTTATGACGCAGGACTGCCTTATCGGCGCACGCGATCCGAACGGCATCCGCCCGCTCTGCCTCGGAAAGCTTTCAGGCGGCTGGGTGCTTGCAAGCGAAAGCTGCGCGATCGATGCGATGGGAGCTGACTTCGTGCGCGATATCCGTCCCGGCGAAATCGTCATCATCAACGACGACGGTGTGCTTTCGTTCGAGTTCGGCGAAAAGACGTCGAAGCGTTCGTGCATTTTCGAATACGTGTACTTCGCGCGTCCCGATTCGGTACTTGACGAAATCCCCGTGCAGGAAGCGAGGCTGCGCATGGGAGCGATGCTTGCAAAAGAAAATCCCGTATCGGCGGACGTCGTCATCGGTGTGCCCGACAGCGGACTCGGAGCCGCACTCGGCTATTCGCGGGCGGCGGGCATCCCCTATGCGACGGGTATCGTCAAAAATAAATACATCGGCAGATCGTTTATCGCGCCGACGCAAAAAGAGCGGGAAAATACCGTATTCGTCAAACTCAACACGATCAAAAACGAAATAAACGGAAAGCGCGTCATCGTCATAGACGATTCGATCGTGCGGGGTACGACGAGCAGGCGCCTCATTCAAATACTGCGCAAAGCGGGTGCAAAAGAAGTACACTTACGCGTTTCAAGCCCGCCGGTAAAATTTCCGTGTTATTTCGGCATCGATACGCCGCGCAGAGCGGAACTCATCTCATCGGATCACGACGTCGAAGCGATACGCGAAGAGATCGGCGCCGATTCGCTCGCGTTTTTGAGTATGGACGGCATGCTCGAAGCGCTTCGTTCGTGCAATCCCGAACAATACGGTTACTGCAAAGGCTGCTTTACCGGTGAATATCCCGTAGCGGTGCCCGGAGAGCTGCACAGCGCGCAGCTGCGGTGTTAGTAAAAATTATTAATCAATAATATCGGACTAAATGTGGAGCTGTCCAAAAGTAACCGACTCTTGAGACAGCACTATTTTCGGAAGACGGTTTGTAATTATTTCGATAAAGGCGGGGCGATATGGCGAAAACCATCGATTACAAAAAAAGCGGCGTCGACGTCGGTGAAGGATATAAAGCGGTCGACGAATACAAAAAATCGGCGGCGAAAACCGCGATCCCGGGACTTTTGACGGGTATCGGAAGCTTCAACGGCATGTTCGCCGTGCCGAAACATATCAAAGAACCCGTCATGGTAAGCGGTACGGACGGCGTCGGCACAAAACTCGACATCGCCTTTAAGATGAAAAAATACGATACCGTCGGCATCGATTGCGTTGCGATGAGCGTCAACGATATCCTCTGCTCGGGTGTGCAAACGCTTTTTTTTCTCGACTACATCGCCTGCGGTTCGCTCGATGCGAAGATCGCGGGCAAAATCGTAGAAGGAATCGCCACAGGCTGCAAAGATGCGGGCTGCGCGCTGCTCGGAGGCGAAACCGCTGAAATGCCGGGCTTTTACGACAAGGGCAAATACGACGTAGCCGGTTTCGGCGTCGGCATCGGTGAAAAAAAAGAGCTTATAACCGGGAGCAAAATACGAGCGGGAGACGTACTCATAGGTCTTTCGTCGACAGGCGTTCATTCGAACGGTTATTCGCTCGTGCGAAAACTCGTTACCGATTTCAACGAACCTTTTTATTCGGACGGAAAGCGGGAGCGAAAAACGATCGGTGATGTGCTTTTGACGCCGACGCGCATTTACGTGCGGCCGGTTATGGACGTACTCAAGACGTACCGGAGTTCGGTACACGGCATGGTGCACATCACGGGCGGCGGCTTTTATGAAAATCTCCCGCGCATGTATCCCCGTGCAAAGGAAAATCAAAAACAGCTCATATCGATTATTAAAAACGGAAGTTGGGACGTGCCCCCTATTTTTGCGGAGCTCGTAAGGCGGGGAGCCGACGAAAAGCGTATGTTCGAAACTTTCAATATGGGGATCGGCTTTGTGCTTGCAGTAAAAAAAAGCGACGCCTGCGCGATCGTCGACCGGTTCAACAAACACGCAAAGCGCTTTTCGGTCAAAGGCATCCCCGATATGAAAGCGTATACGATAGGGCGCGTCGCCGCATCCGAAAAAAAAATCCGCGGAAACGTCAAAGGCAATAAAGCGATGACGCTCTTTGAGGAATGAAATGCTTTCGATCGCAGTTTTCGTTTCGGGAAGCGGCACGAATTTGCAGGCGCTCATCGATTATGAAAAATCGCACACTTCGTGTCCCTACCGTGTCAGCCTCGTCGTAAGCGACAGAAAAGACGCTTATGCGCTCGAGCGTGCAAAAAAGGCGGAAGTCGCGACGGAACTCGTAAGCGCGTACGCGGTACTCGGAAAAGAAAAAGCGGAGGCCGCATCGCGCGATGAAAAGCGCCTCTCCGTTTCGAACGCGGCTCTCGTCGCATGCAAAAAACACAAAGCGGATGCGATCGTGCTTGCGGGCTGGCTCACGGTTTTATGCGGCCCCATAATCGGCGAGTACGGCGGAAAGATCATCAATCTGCATCCCGCCTTGCTTCCGAAATTCGGAGGAACGGGTATGTGGGGACGGCGCGTACACGAAGCGGTCATCGCCGAAGGCGAAACGGAAAGCGGCTGTACCGTGCATTTTGTCGATTCGGGCTGCGACACGGGGGCGATCCTCGTGCAAAAAAAAGTGAACGTCATGCCCGGCGATACGGCGGACACATTGTACGCGCGGATAGCGCCGGTCGAACACGAAGCGATAGTCGAAGGCGCCTGCCTCCTCGCGGAGAGACTCTCGGGGAAGGTCGATTAGCGGGCGGGCAGAGACTTATTCTCTTTTCCCTTCTTTCGCTTCCGTTCTCACCGCACGCGACTGAAATCGAGATAGTCTTTCGGATAAACAAGCCCGTCTTTTTGGGAATACAACATATACTCACCGTTATATACAACTTTCCAATATCCGCATGACGAATATGAAATTTCATCAAAAATCGGCTCTGTTATATAGTCACCCCTTTCATTCATTATCCCCCGTTTCCATTGTCTTTCCCCGACCGATTTACCGTATACGATATATCCATCGTTAAAATCTCCATCCACGAAATAATCTTCGGGAAGCGTAAAAACAACAGTGCCGTCTATATCGACCAATCTCCAGCCGGAAGCTCTATATCCGAAAGTATTTCGCTCTTTAAGATCGGAACTTTTTGCCATATACCGTACGGCACATACGTTTCCGGAATAGTCTTTGACTTCATAATATTTCGGTTCGATTTTCCAATTTCCCGACAAATCAATGAGTCCTATTGTCGCAGCTTCCTTTTCACTGTCATAATAAGCAAGTGATGCGGGTATAAAGCCGTTTTTTACGTGTTCGCCGAGATATGTATATTTTGCAGAAAGCAGTTTACGTCCTTTTTTATCCATAATTCCCCATAAGCTCATACTTCGTGTATGCAAATCAGGATTGCCGTGCTTCTCTCCGAAAACGGCACAGCCTTCGGAAAAACTATTTAAGATATCGGCACTGACGGGAATGCCGAACGGGTCTTTTAAGAACGTACCGTGTTTATCCATAAAGAACGTTTTATGTTTTTTCATATCAACATAGCTCACATAGCCTTCATGAAATCCTTCCGCAAAATAAGCAACGCGCCTGTCACAGTAAATTACCTTATTGCCGTATATATCGTAGAAACCTTGCTCCTCAATTTTCGTCTCTCTTTCGGAGATCATATATTGGAACATTTGCTCCGATATATGCGTCTTATATATGGGAATAAGATCTCTGTATTTCAATATGGTATTTCCGTTCACATCAATGACGGAACAGAAAACAGGAACATCTTTTGCAGGATCGTAATTTTCGCTGATTAAAGCGTATCCGTCGGAAAAATCGGTTTTAACATAGTAATCTTTGGAATAGAAGATAACCTCCCTATCAACATTAAAAAGTCCGCTCGTTTGAACATTGCCCTCGCGCATCCAAAAAGTTATCAATTTCTCTTCACAAGATCGAGCTTTGTTTTGTCCGTAAACGGCCTGTCGGCAACTTAAAACGACTACCGTCAAGCCTATGACGATACAAATGATCATACATTTCTTTCGCATTACAAATACCCCTTCATTGCCCAAGCGGCAAATATTTAAATTCACTGTACCCGAAGAAGTTTTGCAGACTCTCGATACTGTTGAATTCATAGGATTCAATTATATTACTCGAATAATGCGATAAAGAAATCATATATGCGTAAAACAAGTAATTCGTATTACCCTATTGTTTTCAAAATAAAAAATCATACCGACCAATTCAAAATCGCTGTTGATATATTGAATCCTGTTTTTCGTAGTCAGATATTCTTCTCCATAGATACGAATAACTTCTTCCCTTGTCGAACCGATCGTAATGCCCGATTGTGTGCGAGCAGCAGGATCAACAGTGGTAATAAATATAACGGCATTCATATTATTCCACCCTATTATGGTGTCCCGATTCTCATATCCTTCTATATCGCCGAATTTATAAAATTCCATAAAAGGAGCTTCCAATATAATATTGAAAATCATCCCTTTTGGCTTTGTGCTCCCTAATCTTACAACCTTATTATCAATGATAAGATGATCGATGCTGTCAAGCTTTTTAGTACCGTTTTCAGGATTTTTTATAATAGGTTCTTCTCTATCAAGAACGGCTTTATATATTTTTTTAGCCGCTACATATCCTGCAAAGCACCAGCCTTCCTTCCCGTCCGGTAAGCGTACCTTTACCCACGGCGCCGTGATTCCGTCTATCGTTTCCTTTCGATCAGCTTCTACTATATTCATCCGGCTGCCTTTCTTCACCGTATACAGTTTTTTTCCTCCTAAACCTGAAATTTCACGTACATTCAAATTATCCGTTGCATAAAAAATCGCCGTATCAAACGGAAGCTGCATATCAAATAAATTTTGAACGGAGATAAAAAGTTTATCATAATACTCCAAAAATGTATGCAGCCAAGCAGGAAGTCGTGCGGAACGGGTTTCAATTTGCGATATAAATTTTTCTTCTTTTCCCGAAACGAATACCCATCTATTTGACAGCCTATCTTTTTTAAAATATTCCGGGAAACAAGACATCGTTTCCGAATTCCAATCATAGCAATACAGCTTTATAAATGAGATACGATCCTCCCCGTTAAGAAAAGCGCATTCTATGCAATATACTTGCGATTGCGAAATATTTTCCAACGGAAGATATCTCAGTGATATTTCTCCGATAATTTTATTGTTATATCTTATCTTTCTGTAAAGCAGAACGTCCATCGTAGAATATATTTCTTCGCACTCGTCAAAAAGAACATATTCATTTTGTGACATATCATTTAACAATCTTACTATATTTTCTCTTGTAATATACCCTTGTGTCTTATAAGGTTCGATAAGATGAGCGCTGTTATTTTTATCACGTGCAACAAAGATCGATCCTGCAAAAAAGTTATTACGTACTTTGTCAGATATATCTTTTATCGCAATATCATATACGTGATAAGTATAACGAATAACACTTTGCTTTATTGCCGTATTCTCTGAATATACAGTTCCTTTTCTGCTATCATTTTCACAACTATTCAAATTAAAATCTTTTACAAATCCTTGAGGAATAAGAGAATTTATATCTTTTGCAGCAATAATAGGTTCTTGTGCATATACAACCGCAGATAATAAAATATATAACCAAAACAGAATCGATCGCATAATAAATCTCCTACGAATTCCATGAGCGTGCTTTTTATCATTCTTTCTTTTTCAGGTAAGTGTTGCGCTATGGTGTTTTGCGCACGGCTAACCGTTCTTCAGGCAGGTTATATGACGCTTGAAACTGTTCCAAGACAGGCGCTTTATGTATGTTATCCTATAAAGTGCTCTATCTTTTGTCAATACTTTTGTTACAGCGAAACTTCATACATTTTTTATAAAGCAATTTCATATTTTTTAACTGTCATATTCTGCAAATCTATCTCCAATACGACAGCCGTATCCATTTCAATATATTTGCCGTCTTTATATCTTACGTAATTTGTTGAAGTCGGAAACGATAAATTTCGGGAACTTATATATGAACCTTGCAGGTTTTCCGGCAATACATAAACGGCGTTTCCTTTTGCATCGTATACACCTGTCCGCGTAATTTCACCCAGATAATGCTCGCTGTCCCTATCGGTATAAAACAATTTTATGACATTCAGCAACTCTTTATATTCTTTATCCGTATAATCAAAGTAAGTTAATCCGGAGCCGCGGTATTTAAGCAAGAGTTTAATATTTGCAGATTTTACGAGAATTTCTTTCGTTTGCCATTTTTCCTGTGCGCTTTGGCAATATATAGTTGCCGTTGTGAAGATCAAAAATAATAAACCAGCTTTGAACATTCGTCGCATATTATTTCTCCAGTCCTGTAAAATTGATCTGCAGCTGTGCGGCAGGGGATATCTTTATAGAAAAAGGAATAAAAGTCTGATTAACATTCCCGGTACGGCCGTATACATCTGCCCGTTAATCGGCATACCTCGAATCACATCGAATGTTCATTATATTGTATGCTAATTTCAGTTATAATTTTTCCGTCATGTGTCAGAATAAGCCGCATACTCGGATCCTTCCATCCCATCCGACCGAGACTGAGCTCAAAATCGATATAATACGCATCCACATTCCCGTACTTTCCTTCCGCCGTTATTTCGGATTTTCGGTAACGCTTGTACACCTTCGATATACCGTCCCCGACTTTTATCCCCCGCTTCGTTTCATACTCGGGACCGGTTGCCGCTATCACATCTACCAGCCCGTCACGTTCGGAATATCTGACCGTAAGATCCGGATATCGCAAAGAATATATCGCAAGTCCGGGCCCGTCTTCTTTTAAGCACACCTTTTCTTCAGGTGCACCGAGTTTCCCTTCTATCGCTTCCGCATATTCGTTCAACTCAAGAACTATACCGTTTTTCCGGTCGTACAGCATACAATCGCTGACATCGAGCTTTTCGGGCGGACACAGACACGATGACACTGCAAACGCCGACAAAATCAAACATACGCATATAACGATTTTCTTACGCATTCTCTTTCCTCTGTCGCTTCCGCTCTTACCGCACCCCGCTGAAATCAAGCCGGTATTTCGTTCACGGCTTTTGCGTCGCAACATATCCTGCAAAGCACCAACCTTCCTTCCCGTCCGGTAAGCGTACCTTTATCCATGGCGCCGTGATTCCGTCTATCGTTTCTTTTTTCCCTTCTTCAAGTACCGTAAGCTGACTTCCCTTTGCTGCCAATACGACTTTTTTCGCCTGCAAATTCGGAGCCGCGCGAATATTTAAGTTATCCGCAGCATATACTTTCTTACCCGCCGAATAACGGCTGCCGAAAAGTCCTTGCCGGCTTTTGGAAACTTCCGGCACGCTTCGAACCAGCCGAAATCCGTGCGTCGAATATCGAATTCGAAGAGGATAAAAAGAAGATCTCTTGAGCATGGAAGATTCAGCTATACTGAAATCATAAGATGAGCCTTTTGAAGCCCTATAATAGTCTTCCCGTTCTTCAGGTGTTTCCGCCAAATCCCAACACCACTCGAACATATTCCCCAGCATATCATACAAACCCAACGCATTCGGCTTTTTCAGCCCGACAGGATGGAATTCAAAGTTTGCATTTTCATATAGCCACGCTTCATCGAGTACCGTCGGACTCTTTGCCGATCCGTAATCGAAATTCGTCCCCCGTGCCGATGCCGCATACTCCCATTCGGCTACCGTCGCCAAGCGATACCCGTCCGCTTCTTTATCCCACTTTACAAGGGCATCAGCCGGATAATCGGCCCTGTCTTTCAGGTAATTGCCTTTTTTCTTTTCCGCGCAAATCTCGTATACAGGCCGGTATCCACGCTTTTTACTCAGCCAATTGCAATACTCCAGCGCATCGAACCACGTTATATACCCCATCGGAAATGCAGCTGTAACGGGCTGCTCGTAATTGCGTCCCAGTTTTTCCATGTTAAGATATTCGGAACTCGGATCCGTTTCTCTAAGATACGCCTGATAATCGCCGACGGTAACCTGCACTGCCGATATATAAAAATCGGTCAGTTTAACACGCTTTGTCTCTCCGCTGCCGCGAGGATTCGTGTACGTTCCGCCTTTCACCAATATCATTTTGTCCGCCGCATCTTCGCCGAATACGCGGCAAACACTCAACAATATAATTATTCCTAAAAACAGTCTTTTCATATTAATAAACCTTCTTCCATTTTGCCGAATACGATCCAGCATATAACCGCGACGAACAGCGAAACGATAACCCATATCGTCAGCGACAGTTCTTTCGGCTCTCTGTACAGCAATATTTCCTGACTGTATTCGAGCCGCTCCAATGTATACAGCGTTACGGGTTCTTTCATACAAAACTTTCCTGCCCGTTCACGGCTTTTGCACCGCTACATATCCTGCAAAGCACCAGCCTTCCTTCCCGTCCGATAAACGTACCTTTACCTATGACTTCCTGCTCGCTTTAGATAAAAATTGATTTCCGCAGTCACTTACCGCAGATTCAAGAAAAAGAGTTACCTTTAAAAATCTTTTTAATATTTTTTGTTCCTGTTTACTCAGTTTGTCACGTGTTATCGGTTGATTGTACATCCGCAGCCAAACCTTCTTAGACGATACTTTTATATCCGGTATAAAATCAAAACGTTCTTTTAAGGGGTCTAAAACAAACAATTCCAAATCCGGACAAAAAGAAAAATCCAATCCTTCGGAACGTATCTTTTCAATAGTTTCTTTCGGCATATAACCGTTATACTCACATACTTTCAATTTTGTCATACCGGATAAAGCGGAAAAATCTGAAAAATGTACCGAACCGAAATATAATTCTTCTACAGTTGATAGCTCTTTAAGGAAGTCATAATTTTTAAGAAAAGGTAAAGTTTGAAATTCCAAAATTTTTAAGTGCTTTAACTTTTCCAAACCGCGAACACCCTGTGTCCTATACCCGTTACTATCCGAATCAAAAATAACCAGACTTTCAATATCTGCAGAATAATATTCGGCAACTTCCGTGCCGTCGGTCATTACCCTTATGATTTTTACCTCCTCGGCAAATGACCATACTGTCATCATAAGTAAAAACAACAATATCGTATTTTTTTTCATATACTACTCCTGTTATTGCCGATTGAGCGGCACAAAATTGCGGTCGTCCCGGAGTTCTCCTCCCGTTAGGATCCCGTTGTCAATTTTTTTTATAATTAAAAGCCGAGCGTTTCTCCGACGAGGACGACTTTGATCCTTCCCGCGGGTTTACACAAGCGCGTGCGCACGATGTACGAGCAGATGCTGTCGGTGCTTTTACAGTCGGCGCAGCTTCCCGTCGTTTTGCAGGGCGTGCGTATATCGAAGCGCTGTGCATTGACGGGAGCCGCCGTATTGCGCGCGCGGGAAGTCGCGTCTTCGGCGGTCTTTACGACTTTGTTTATACCGCACGCGACGATGACGCTTTTCGGGCCGAAAGTCATTGCGGCGACGCGGTTGCCGTTTCCGTCGACGTTGACGATTTCGCCGTCTTCCGAAATCGCGTTCGCACCCGTCAAATACGTATCGCATAAAAGAGCGCGCCTCATGATTTCGATTTTTTCTCCCTGCGACTGTGCCGTACTGCGGTCGATGACGCGCCATCCGCCTTTTTTTACGCGATCTATGACGCCGAGCGCTTCCATCGTCATGGAGCCGCCCCAGGATACGACATCCGTTTTCGGTATGAGCGAGAGAATTTTTTCGGCCGCTTCCGCGCATGACGCGCAGTAATAAGCGTCGAAGTGCCGAAGCGAAAGCGCTTTTATGAGGCCTGCTCCGAGTTTTTCGTTTCTGATCCGTTCCGCCTTATCCATAAAATCCTCCGCATAAAAACATATACGAATGCAACCGTCTTAAAAGCTCTCACTTTCTGACACGCATCTTTCGATTCACCGAACCGATGCGCACACGCCGAGTCAAAGGCGCCGACCGATACGCTTACGCGTCGATTTCGGAAGCGAGGTGATGTACGATAAAGTTTCTGCGTTCGGGCGTATTTTTTCCCATATAAAACTGCAGCACTTTCGGCACGTTTTTCAGCGATTCGATCGACACCGGAGTCAAATGCATACCGCGGTCTTCACCGTCGCCTTCTTTTCGCGGACGGATAAACTGTCCGAATTCGTTCGGGCTGATTTCGCCCAAGCCTTTAAATCGCGTCACTTCCGCGCCCGCTCCGAGCGCTTTCAATTCTTTGTCGCGGGACGCTTCGCTGTAGCAGTAGCGCGTCGTCGTTTTATTTCTCACGCGGAACAGCGGCGTTTCAAGGATGTACACGTGACCGCGCAAAACTATCTCTTCGAAATACAGCAAAAAATACGTGAGCACGAGATTTCGGATATGGAAGCCGTCGTTATCGGCATCGGTTGCAATGACGATCTTATCGTAGCGGAGGTCTTCGATATCTTTTTGAATGCCGAGCGAAAAGGTGAGGTTTTTCAGTTCTTCGTTTTCATAGAGCGCCGACTTCCGCCTGCCGTACATATTTTCGGGCTTTCCGCGGAGTGAAAAAATCGCCTGCGTCGCAACGTCGCGGCAGCCGACCATAGAGCCGGTTGCCGAATCGCCTTCCGTTATAAAGATCATCGACTCCGCGCCTTCTTCTCCGTCCTGCACGTGATATCGGCAGTCTTTGAGTTTGGGGATTTTGAGCGTAACGCTTTTTGCCGCTTCGCGGATCTGCTTGTCGGTAACGTTGTTGATTTCGGCGTGCGCTTTTTGATTTTTAATAATTTTTTCTTCGATCGCGCCTGCGACGTCGGGATTGTGACGCAGCCAATCGTCGATCGCGAACTGCGTTTCTTTCATGATCGGCGAGCGCACTTCGACGTTGCCGAGCTTGTTTTTCGTCTGGCTCGTAAACATGGGATTGTCGATGCCGATCTTGAGCGCGACGAAAAGTCCCCCCGCCGCATCGCGTACGTCGTATTCTTTCTTATAAAAGGCGCTGATCCCTTTTGTAAAGCCGTCGAGAAAGGAGGTTACATGGGTGCCGCCGTCTTCGGTACTCTGTCCGTTTACGAACGAATAAACGAATTTGTCGAGGCTGTTCGTATGCGTGAGGACGAATTGAATCGCTTTGCCGTTATACGAAAACATCGGATAGAGCGGCTTGCTCTTTCCCATTTCGTTTAAAAGCAGATCTTCCAATCCCTTTTCGCTCTTATATTCTTTGCCGTTGCAGCTGATGAGGAGCCCCGGATTGAGGTAGGCGTAATTCCACAAACGCTTTTCGACCATGTCCATATTGAATGTGTATGAGCCGAAAATATCTTCGTCGGGAACGAATTCGAGATAGGTGCCGTTTTTGACGCCGTCTTTCGCTTTGCCGAGTTTTTCGTCCGTCTTTTCCCCGTGCGCGTATTCCACGACGGCCATTTTTCCGTCGCGCACCGACGCCGCCCGGAAATACGAAGAGAGCGCATTCGTCGCTTTGATGCCGACGCCGTTCATGCCGATCGCCTGCTTGAACACCGTATTGTTGTACTTTGCGCCGGTGTTTACGTTCGACACGCAGTCGTCGAGTTTGCCGAGCGGAATGCCGCGCCCGTAATCGCGGATCTTCACGCGGCCGTCACTGATATCGATATCGATCCGCTTTCCGAAGCCTTGAGAAAATTCGTCGACCGCATTGTCGATACCTTCTTTTAATAAAATATAGATGCCGTCGTTTTCGTTCGATCCGTCGCCGAGACTGCCTATATACATGCCGGGTCGGAGCCGTATGTGTTCGAGTCCTTCAAGGTGCAAAATGCTGTCTTCATCGTATATGCCGTGTTTCGGAGTCGGTCTCTTGGCGATGTCGGAAAGTCTTTTCGCAGCCGTGCGCGAAGCTTCGGTTGTTGTTTTTGCCGCGTTTTTTTTCGCAGTACTTGCAGACAGTTTTTTCGCTTCTTTTACCGCGCTTTTTTTACCGGCGGCGGAAGCCGTTTTTTTCGTTTCTTTTGCAGAAAGCTTTTTAGCGCCGGCGGAAGCCGTTTTTTTTGCTGCAGTTTTCGGCTTTGCGCTCTGCGATTTTGCGGATTCCACGCGCTTTTCTTTTGTCTGAGTTTTTTTTGCAGGAGCAGCTTTCACTGCGCTTTTCGCATCTGTTTTTTTTGCGGCCGCGGCAAGCAGTCCGCCTTTTTTTTGAATACCACCCATATAATCAGTATATAGCAATTTTTCGCACGGAGCAAGAACAGCACATTGCATTACGGTAAATAGCGCACTGAATATTGACCTGACTGCAGAAACGGATCGATATCCGGGTCACCAATATCGGTGCTCATTTTTTATTAAGGATTTCACCTGAATGCTGCTGTGCGTTCCACAGCGCTTTATAAGCGCCTGTCTTTTTCAGCAGTGTTTTATGCGTTCCCGATTCGACAAGTTTGCCCGCTTCAAAAACAAATATTTTATCGCAATCTACAATAGTTGATAATCTATGTGCGATGATGATGGTCGTTATGCCGTCGGTAAGGCGGTCTACCGTTTTCATAATTGCGCGTTCGGTTACCGAATCAAGGCTCGCCGTCGCTTCATCCAATATCAGTATGCGCGGCTGCCGCAATAATATACGCGCCAAAGCGATTCTTTGCCGCTCGCCGCCCGAAAGAGTCGCTCCGCGTTCTCCGACAATTGTATTATAGCGGTCGGGCAATTTCGAGATGAACTCGTCGGCCATAGCCGCCTTTGCCGCCTGATACACCGCTTCGTCAGGAAGGTGAAGAAGTCCGAAACGGATGTTGTCTTTAATAGTACCCGAAAACAATAATATGTCTTGCGGAACATAACCTATCATTTTGCGGTAAGACGGAGTATCAAAATCTTTTATGTTTATTCCGTCGACCGAAATTTCTCCGGCAGTAAAATTATAGAATTTCATTAAAAGCTTTGTCAGCGTTGTTTTTCCGGAACCGGAAGTTCCCACGAATGCAACTTTTTGCCCCGCTTTAACGGAAAGCGATATGTTTTCGAGCGTATTGCCTCTTGTTCCGTACGCGAACGTCACATTTTTAACTTCTATATCGCCGTTCAGGTTGTCTTTTTTTATATCGCCCGAATCGATATCTTCTTCGGGAATATCGAGTATTTCCGCCAAGCGCACGGCGGCAACGAATGCTTCCTGCAGCGAAGGCTGCAAGGTTAAAAGGCGTCCCAAAGGGCCTAAAAAATAGCCGGACAGCAAAACAAACGAAATGAGGCGGCCCAAACTCATGGTTCCCGCCAATATATGCAAACTGCCGATCCAATACACGGCAAGGGTTCCGCCCTGCGATAAAAACGTATGCAAAGCGTTTTCGATATTTCCCATTGTTCCGAGCGTAAGCCCCTTTTTTATCGAATCGACGATTTTTATTTCGGTACGTTCAAAGGCGAGTTTTTCGCTCGAAAGCGCTTTAAGCGTTGCAATACCGTTGATATTTTCCACCATAACCGATTGCTTTTCCGCGTCGACGGCGGCTTTGATTTTAAGCATATTTTTATACGGGTTAAAAAACAGCCACGCCAAAATCGCCGATAAAATTACGGGTATAACCGCAGCGATAAGCAAACTGCCGCCGAATATAAATAAAAAGACACCGCCTATAAGCAGCATTAAAGAATCGAGTACCACAGACAGCGATGTAGACGATATCGCATAGCGGATCGTTGCCGTATCGTTAATACGCGACAGAATTTCTCCCGTTTTTCGGGAAGTAAAAAAATCCATGGGTAATTTTAATATATGCCTGAAATATTCAAACATCAACGCCGCGTCGATTTTGTTGCTCATATACAGCATGAGCTGATTTCTGGAAAACATCAAAAGCGCTTGAAATACGATAACAAGGGCATAACCGAGCGAAAAAAGCGTCAAGGTCATTTTTACACCCGTATACAGCACTTCATCGATTAAAAATCTGAAATAAAACGCCGTAGCTATTCCCAACAGGCTTAAAAGAATGCTTGCAACCAGAACTTCGACAAGTATTTTTTTATACCTCGTCAAAATTTTAACAAAGCGGGTAAGTTTGGTATCCGTATCTTTATTCTTTTCGAATTTTTCCATAGGCAGTATAATAAAGAATACGCCTGTCCATTCACCCCTAAAAGCATCCGCTTTGACAATCCTTAGCCCGCATGCGGGATCGCCTATATATACTTTATTATTTTTATATTTATATACAATAACATAATGGTCTAAATTGTCGCGCTTAACGTGCGCAATAAACGGGTACATCATATCCGTTGAAAGCGTTTTAGCGGGGCTTGCTCCGCCTTTACAGGAAAAGCCCAATTCTTCGGCTCCGCGGATAATTCCGAAACCCGACGTTCCGTCCCTATCGGTTCCGGCGAGCCGCCTGATTAGGGTAAGCGGAATTCTTTTACCGTAATATTTACATACGGAGGCCAAACATGCGGGAGCGCAATCGAACTCATCGTGCTGCAATATAACAGGGCAGCGTTCAAAAATCCCTGCAAACATAATCCCCCTCACGATCAATAGCCGTTTAACAAAGCTGCAATGCGACGAAAACGCACTTCTTTATATGTGTTATCGATAAGCTCGGCATTTAAAAGCTGATATTCGAAATTTATTTGATTGAGATGACCTTGCTCGAGCAAAGCCTGTGCCGTAACGATTTTATTATCCGCATCGATTTTATCCAACAGCGCCTTTTCCGATAATTTTTTTAATAACATAATATTCGTCTGATATTGTTTTTCTTTTATTTGCTGATTTTTAAATAGTTGTTCTTCGGTCAGATTATATATCCGGTATGTTGCAGACAGCGAATTATTTAAATAATATTCTTGGGATACGGGAGAAAGAGAAAGGCGCATACCGACGGTAAAGCTCCAATTCCAATGTCCGGTATTTTTCCAATATTCCAGAATCGAATCCTTAAAATCATTTGAAAACTCCCGCGCGGAAACGGGTTCCGCTTCCGCCGAAAATCGTAACTTCGGCAAAACATTGAGTTTGTTGTCGGCTTCCGTGTAAAGATTTCGTACAAGTTTCGCAGTTTCAAGCGTATAATCCAAACCGTTTTCAATTTGCGTTTCAGCCGTATATGTTTCCCAATATAAAAGCCAGGAATCCGTATCCTGCGGCATATCTTTTTCTTCCAGTCCGAACACATATAAATTTTGCACAATATTTGCGAAATTCTGTTCCATCTGTATCAAATTCAAATACGTTTCATAACGCTTTGTTTTTCGTTCAGCCAATTCGAAAGAAGAAAGCCTTCCCAAAAGCCATAACTGTTCATCGGCTTCAGCTTCCTGTTCCTGCAGCTTTTGACGGCGTTCTTCCAATGCAATACGTTCTTGCAGCAGAAGATAGCGGCTTACCGCAAGAACAGATTCGGCAATTATTCGTTTTTTTTCGATTTTTAATTGAATATCCGCTATCGTTTTATCCGTTTTCCACGCGAGATTTTGTCCTTTCCATACAAGCGAAAATAATTTCGGCGCGACGATATACAGAGGAAACGCCAAAGCAAACGAACTCGAAAATTCGTATCCGTTCCGGTCTGAGGTATTTTCATTATATGCAAAAAATTGAGAAGCCTGTCCTTGCGCGCTAATACCGCCGGGAATATCCTGCAAAAGCACAAAAGACGTCTTAACCGCATGGATTTGCGACGGCTGCGCCGTTTTTTCATACAAAGCGGCATTATACCCCAGATCCAAAGCGGGCTGCGGCAACCAGCGATATTTATACGGAATAAGCAGGATTTCGGTATTTTTATGTTCCAAAAGCGCGCTGCGGTACACGGGGCTGAAAGCAAGCACTTTATCGATAAAATTCGAATAATCTTCGCCGTATACGTAAAAAGCGCCCAGTAAAAGCAAATAGCATGCACTCAGCTTTTTTACCACACCATATCCAGCTTTTTCAGAATATACCATAAAATCGTTTGCTCTTTAAGAATAATGCGGCTTTCCACTTCCAAACCGCTTTTAATCGGATAGGAACGCTTTTTTTTATCTTCCAAAAACGATTTATCTATATTTACCGAAACGGTAAAATACAAAGCACCGCTATTGTCTGCGGAAGCATCGGGGTCCATCGCCGTTATCGTACCCACAGCTCCGCCGAATTCGTGAAACGGAAATGCGGGAAAACGCAGTTTTACTTTCATGCCTTTTTCAAGCTTTCCGCTCATTTTGGCGGGAATCTTCAATTCCGCTTTATACACATTGCCGTCATCGGGAACGATATTTAAAATTTTTTGATCGGCAAAAAGGTAATCGTTTTTGTTCAGCGAAGCCAGTTCCTGTACGGTACCCGCTATGGGCGCATAAACGGAAGTATTTTTAAGATTTTGCCGCACCTGTTCGATTTGACTTTTCAAATCTTCAAGTTCCACAATGCTTTGCACGTATTCGCCGCTTATGTCTTTTATAAAAGTCGAATTATGCGTTTCCAAATTCAGCTGCTGTATGTTTTTTTCGTATTCGAGTTCGCGCAATTTTACCGGCGTTATCGCCTCTTTCGGCATACGCAGCGCTTCCTGCCATGTTTTTTCGGCAAACGCATAGCGTTTTTCCAACAGTTCTCTTTGATACGCATATGCTTGAAAACGCGTGAGCGCAACCGTATTGCTTTTATCGATATCCGTAATTCCCATATAAAAACTTTTTTCTATCTGCTGCAATCCGTTTATTTTTATTATCAGTTTTTCAAGGTTCGTTTTTAACGCGGCTTCCTTTGCTTCCAAAACCTGCGAATTGATTTTTAAAAGCAGCGCATCTTTTTCCACCCGCTCGGCAGGCCGGTAGTACAATCCGGTAATTTCGCCCGAAACCGCATTTTTTACCTGCGAAATATTCGATACGGGACGTACAATACCTTTTGCGCGCACCGTTTCTTCCATTTTGCCGAATACGATCCAGCATATAACCGCAACGAACAGCGAAACGATAACCCATATCGTCAGCGACAGTTCTTTCGGCTCTCTGTACAGCAATATTTCCTGACTGTATTCGAGCCGATCCAATGTATACAGCGCTACAGGTTCTTTCATACAAAACTTTCCTGCCCGTTCACGGCTTTTGCACCGCTATATATCCTGCAAAGCACCAGCCTTCCTTCCCGTCCGGTAAACGTACCTTTACCCACGGCGCCGTGATTCCGTCTATCGTTTCCTTTTTCCCCTCTTCAAGTACCGTAAGCGGACTTCCCTTTGCTGCCAATACGACTTTTTCCGCCTGCAAATTCGGAGCCACGCGAATATTTAAGTTATCGGAGGCATAATATACCGAACCGACGCTGTAACGGCTGGCGGATGTCTTTTGTGCCGATTTGTCAATTCTGACTGCGATCCGAACAGGACGAACCCCTGTATAATATCTTTCCAATGGGTCGCTGCCGCCTTTTGCCGATAAAACAGCCATATAAGGAATCATATTTACCCCTACGTCTTTTTTATCGGGATAACTTACACAAGCACCACATGAAAGACGTGATTTATTTATTCCTTCCTCCCCTGCGGAATTCGGCTTTATATCCCAACACCATTCCCATGCGTTCCCGAATACATCGTATAAACCGACAGGGTTCGGCTCAAGTTTTCCCACCGGCTCGGTCGATGATGAATTTGTAGCAACCCATGCATACCGTTCTACCGGCTTCTTTTCCCACCACTTCGTTTTTATCCCTTCCAAACCGCCCAGTGCAAAATATATCCATTCGCTCTCTTCCGGAAGGCGATATCCGTCCGCTTTTTTATTCACAACAATCTCAGGCATTTTTACCGGCTCGGGATACGTATACGAGCTTTGTACCTGCATATCTCCTTTTAACGTATAAACTGGCGTATACCCCTCTTTTTTGCTTCGCCAGTTACAATATTCGAGCGCTTCAAAAAATGTCATACCCACCGCAGCCGATTCCGGATACGCCATAAGATTATAATAATTCAGCTGTACCGCCGTAATCTTATAGAATTCCTTTTTGCCCGTTTCATTTATAAACGCTTCCCACTCGCTGCGCGTCGTTTCATACTTTTGTACGTATAAATCGGGAACCGTTACTTCTTCGGAACCGATACCCAGCAGCTTTTTCCAATTGTACGTTCCGCCTTGCACGAATACGGTTTCGATCACAGGGAGACTTTCTTTCGCCGTACAGCAAAACACAACGGTTGTAAGCAGTAAAACTATAATATTTTTTCTCATCGTTAATCTCCCAATTTTAATTGCTGTAAAGGACGTATGACAGACAATGTATATTCCTGTATCCCCGCTCCGGGATCGTGCTCTTGCCACGGGCTATTTTGAACCAACTTAAAATGACAAGTTCTCTGTTTTTCATCACCGGTTTTATAATATTCCCCCATACCGAATTCATAGTTAGAACTTTTAAATCCTTCTTCATCCATTTTTACAAGTTGCCAGTCATTTTCTTTAGAATATACATAGTCATAATACATATCGGTTTTTGCTTCTTTCGCTATGGCCTTTGACATTTTGGGGAAATCGGGAACTTCGCCGTTCGATTTTATATAAACATCTTTAGCACCCTTCATAAAATTATCTACATCTTCATCGCTTAATCCTTTTTTCTCTCGATATACATTTATAATGTCGGTTGCATAACAAAGCGCATTCGGATAATTATATCTCTGTTCCAACTCCTTTTGTTTTATCATAGTATTGGAAAATAAAGTTTCTTTTTTTATTACTTCATTTGAAAGTTTTGGAACATTTTGTATTTGCGCTTCAACCGTCTCTTTTCTCCTACCCCAGCCCCTTCTTCTCCCTAAATAACTCTCGGCATTCGCCTTATTTACGTTTCCGAACGCATCCCGTATCCTGTCAAAAACGCCGGAAATCTTCGAACGGGCACCCTTATACATCGTACCCTGTATGCTCACTTTCTGCTGTATACCGGATAGCCCCTTATGTTCCGGCAGAGCCTGCCCTCCGATCGTCTTCCTTCCCGCCCCCTGCCGATAACCGCCTCCTCGTAAGAAACCGCTCCCCGTCGAAGTCCTTCCTTCTCGTGACGTCCTTTCTGCAGAACCCTTTTCTTTTCCTGTATTCGCTTCCGCAGACCCGGCTCCCGAAGATGTCTCCGTCGGTTTTTCAAAGACGATCTTATCACCCGGATGTATTACATCTATGTCTTTTATCCCGCTGTTCTTCGCTACTTCCTTTACTTTTTCCGCTATCTCTTCTTTGCTCGCTCCCGGATACCGCTCCCGCACGATACCGCTCAGCGTATCACCTTCCCGTACCGTATAATCCGTACTGCCGCTTTTCTTCTCTTCTTTACTTTTAGGTTCTCCGCCCTTCAGTCCGTTCCCCGACAATCCTCCGTTTTTCTTTCCTTCCGTACCCGTCGAGCCCGTATGTGTTTTACTTCCTTTACTCTTATCTTTATTCGTCTCTTTCGACTTCACTCCGCCGCCCGATGATCTATTTGAACCTCTCCCCGAAGAACCCTTCGACGAGCTTCCTCCCGAACCGGACGATCTTCCGCCCCCTGATCTACCCCCGCTCCTGTCTCGTTTTCCCCCGTTCACTTCAAGCAGTTCTTCAAAACTCAGCTCGTACGCTCCCCACTTCGCCAAATCTTCACTCGTCGGCATACTCTGCGCACCTATCCTTCCATTTCCCTTTAACATACTTCCCCCTCAACAATACCGGCCTTATCAAATTTAATGACCGCATTTTTATTGTTTCGATTTTACGTTCAGCAAAATACTACGCTGAATTCTTTTAGCACGGAAGATCGATCGGCGGGCGGGATGTATAACCTTTGAAGTCGTTCCAAAACAGGCGCTTTGTTAAGCCTATCCTATAAATCGATTTACCTTTTGTCAAGGGGCCGATTACGGGGCAAGGTCTGCATACGCTCTCTTTCGTACAAGCTGGACAAAGGCGTAAAAGCGCTGTACAGTAAAACGCATGACGCGCGACGGCAACAAGGGCACATCCGCTTTCATCCTCACAGGACCGGTATGGCGCTCGCTCCTTTCGTTTTTTTTCCCGATTCTGCTCGGCACTTTTTTTCAGCAGCTGTACAATACGGTCGATGCCGTTATCGTCGGGCAATTTCTCGGCAAAGCAGCCCTTGCCGCCGTAAGCGGAGGAAGCGGCGTCTACGTCAATCTCCTCGTAGGATTTTTTCTCGGAGTATCGAGCGGCGCAACGATCATAATCTCTCAATTTTACGGTGCCAAACGCGAGCACGAGCTGAGCCGAGCCGTACACACCGCTATGGCGATGTCGATATGGGCGGGCATCTTTATGTCCGTCGCCGGCGTTTTCGCTTCCGCTCCCGCGATGAAAGCGATATCTACACCGAGCGACATCTTTTCGCTTTCGGTAACATACCTCCGAATCTATTTTGCCGGTGCCCTTCCGATGTTCGTCTATAACGTCGGATCGGGCGTTTTGCGCGCGCTCGGCGACAGCAAAAGCCCCTTTATCATTCTCGTTGCGGGCTGTATCGCAAACATCTTCCTCGATCTGCTTTTTGTCGCGGTCTTCCGCTTAGGCGTCGCGGGGGCGGCGTGGGCGACCGTTATTTCGGAAGTCCTCTGTACGGTTTTGACACTCGTAAAACTCATGCGGGAACCGAACCGCTACGCCCGCCTCGTCATCGGAAAAATTCGTTTTACACCGCACCTCCTTTCACGCATGAGTGCAATAGGACTTCCGGCCGGCATGCAAGCTTCGCTCTATACCGTTTCAAATTTAATAATTCAATCGAATATCAATTCGTTCGGAACGGACGCCGCAGCTGCATGGGCGGCATACGGCAGGCTCGATTCCGTCTTTTGGATGACCGTAAGCTCCTTCGGCATTGCAATCACAACCTTTGCCGGTCAAAACTACGGCGCGCGCAAAATCGACCGCATGAAAAAGGCGACGATACAGGGGCTCGGTATGGCGGGAGGAGCCGCCCTCTTTTATACGCTGATCTTTTATCTTTTCGGACAATATTTCTTTTTGCTTTTTACGCACGATGAAGCGGTAATCGAGCAGGGAAAATCGCTGCTGCATTTTTTGCCGCTCTTTTTTATCGCCTACGTTCCGATCGAAATACTTTCCGGTACGATCCGCAGCACCGGCGAAACGTTCAAGCCTATGATCATAACGATGCTCGGCGTATGCGTGTTGCGCGTCGCATGGATTTTCACAGCCGTTCCGCTGCACAACACGCTTCTAACCGTCGTCGCCTGTTATCCGATCACGTGGACTGCGACCGCGATCGCTTTTTGTATCTATTACTGCAGAGGAACATGGCTTACGGGTCGAATGCCGAGTTCGAAAAATATCAGCTAACAGCGCTGTAGTTACGGCGAGAACTTCGTTCGGTTTCGCCTCGCGCGCATCTTGTCACGCACCGACGGCAGCCGAAAGCTCTTTTGCGTTATTGACGATTTTTTGCGCTCCGTGTTCGGCAAGGAATTCGCTTTCCTTAAAACCCCACGAAACGCTGATGCACGGGATACCCGCATTTTTTGCAGTTTCTATATCGACTTCGGAATCTCCGACGTACACGCAGTCTTTTTTTTCCGCTCCGATTTTTTTAATAATTTCAAACACCGAATCGGGCGCGGGCTTCGTTTTGATACCGTCTCTCGTTCCGACGGCGGCATCGAAGAGGTGCGGGAAATACGTTTCGACAAGGATCTGCACGGCTTCATCCGGCTTATTCGAAACGACGGCGGTCTTTACGCCCTTCGATCGAAGAATCGCGAGCAGTTCGGTAATACCGTCGTAAGGTTTTGTCGCATCGGCGCAGTGGACGTCATAGTACGATGTATAGAGCGCAAACACTTTATCGAAAAGGTCATCCTCCGTACCTTCGGGCACCGCGCGCCGAATCAATTTTACCGCACCGTTTCCGACAAAGCGCCGCACTTCTTCGCGCGTCCGCTTCGGAAGACCGTTCGCTTCGAGGGCGTAGTTTACGCTTGATGCCAAATCGTCGAGCGTGTCGAGGATCGTACCGTCCATATCGAAGATAACCGCTTTATAATACAACCCGCTCATCGTTTTACGCCCCTTATCGCCGTGTTCCGAAGTATACCCGCCGCCGAATCACTGTACGACGATATTGACGAGTTTATCCGGCACGACAATCATTTTAATAATTTTTTTGCCTTCGATGTGCTTTACAGCGCTTTCCTCTGCAAGCGCCGTCTTTTCAAGTTCGTCTTTCGGCGTACCGCTCGCCGCTTGAAAGGTTGCGCGAAGTTTTCCGTTTACCATAACGGCTATCGTTTTCGTATCGTCGGCACAATATTTTTCGTCGATCGCGGGCCACGCTTCGTATGCAACCGTCTCATCGTGACCGAGTTTTTGCCACAGATCTTCGCCCAAATGCGGCGCATAGCACGAAAGCATTTTGACAAAGCCTTCCCACATGAGTTTCGGCACGACGGAAAGCTTCGATACTTCGTTGATAAAAATCATCATCTGACTGATCGCCGTATTGAACGAAAGGCTTGCCGTATCGTCGCTCACTTTTTTTACCGTCTGCGCATAGGTTTTCCGCGCAGATGCAAGAGAAGCGTCGTCGAGTGTGCAGAAGATATTGATATCGCCGATTTCCTTTTCGCTCACGTTCCACACTTTTTCGAGAAAGCGGTTTATGCCGACGATGCCCTGCGTATTCCACGGCTTCGACATCGTCAGCGGCCCCATAAACATTTCGTACATGCGTACGCTGTCCGCGCCGTAGAGCTGTATCTCTTCGTCGGGATTTACGACGTTTTTCAGCGACTTGCTCATCTTTGCGACGACGCGTTCGAGTTTTTCACCCGTCGCTTTTTCGATATAGACGCCGTCTTTTTCTTCGACCATATCGGTCGGAACGAGGGTTTTATTTTTGCGCTCGTATGCAAACGACGTGATCATCCCCTGATTGACCAGGCGGCGGAAGGGTTCTTTCGTAGATACCGCTCCGATATCGTAGAGGACTTTGTGCCAAAAACGCGCGTACAAAAGGTGAAGCACCGCGTGCTCGGCACCTCCGACATAGAGATCGACCGGCATCCAGTATTTTTCTTTTTCGGGAGCGCAAAAACAATCGTCATTGTGCGGGTCGAGATAGCGCAGATAATACCAGCAGCTTCCCGCCCACTGCGGCATCGTATTCGTTTCGCGTTTCGCTTTTCCGCCGCACTTGGGACAAGTGCAGTTCACCCACTCGTCGATCCCCGCAAGCGGACTTTCCCCCGTACCCGTCGGCTGATAGGTTTTTACATCGGGCAGCACGAGGGGCAGATCCTTTTCGTCGACGGGAACGACACCGCAGATCGGACAGTGTACGAGCGGAATCGGCTCTCCCCAATAGCGCTGACGGCTGAAAATCCAATCGCGCAGTTTGTAATTTACCGCTTCTTTTCCGATGCCTTTTTCGGAAAGCCATGCTATCATGTCTTTGATCGTCTGTTTCGTAGCCGTTCCCGTAAAGGCTCCGCTGTTGATCGAATACCCGTCCGCACTCGTGCACGCATCGGCAACGTTGAAGATTTCGGGATGCGCTTCGACAAGTTTTCGATATGCCGCCTCGTCTTTTGTGGCGTTCAATAAAATCGCCTGTCCCGCTTTTTCGTCTCCGCCGCCGAGGGAAGCGACTTCTTCTTTCGATGCGACGACTTTTACGATCGGCAAATCGAATTTTTTTGCAAAGTCCCAGTCGCGCTCATCGTGCGCGGGAACGGCCATGATTGCACCGGTGCCGTACGAAATGAGTACGTAGTCCGAAATCCAAATCGGAATCTCGCATCCGTTTACGGGGTCGATCGCATAGCTTCCCGTAAACACGCCCGTTTTATCTTTTGCCAAATCGGTGCGCTCGAGGTCGGATTTTTTTGCGGCGCTTTCGACGTATGCGGAGACGGCTTCTTTTTGTTCGTCTGTCGTAAGCTTTGAAACGAGCGGGTGTTCGGGCGCGATAACCATGTACGTCGCTCCGAAAAGCGTATCCGCCCGCGTCGTGTAAACCGTGAGCTTATCTCCGCTCGCTTTGCCGTCTTTGCCTGCAACAGCGAAATCGACTTCTCCTCCCGTCGATCGTCCGATCCAATTTTCCTGCATGAGCTTGACGCTTTCAGGCCAATCGAGTTCGTTCAAATCTTCGAGCAATCTGTCGGCGTACGCGGTGATCTTTAAAACCCACTGGCGGATCGTTTTGCGCGTAACGGGAGAACCGCAGCGTTCGCATTTTCCTTCTTTGACTTCTTCGTTTGCGAGCCCCGTCTTGCAGCTCGGACACCAGTTTATCGGAGAATCCGTTTCATAAGCGAGACCGCGCTTGTACAGCTGTAAAAAAATCCACTGCGTCCATTTATAATAAGTTTCTTTACACGTGATGACGCACCTGTCCCAATCGTAGGAAAAACCGAGCGCTTTGATCTGCTGCGTAAAGTGTTCGATGTTCGCCATCGTCGAAGTTGCCGGATGAGTGCCCGTTTTGATCGCATAATTTTCGGCGGGCAAACCGAATGCGTCGTAGCCCATCGGATGCAAAACATTGTATCCGTTCATGCGGAGATAGCGGCAGTAGATATCGGTCGCCGTATAGCCTTCAGGGTGTCCGACGTGCAAGCCCGCGCCGCTCGGGTACGGAAACATATCGAGAACGTAGCGCCGCTTTTCTTTCGGCACCGATTCGTCTTCGGTCGTTTTGAAGGTTTTATGCTCTTCCCAATATTTTTGCCACTTCGGTTCAATCGTTTCAAAAGGATATTTTGACATAGGTACTCCAATCGTTTATGCGCACTGCAAGTTATTTTCGCATTTTTTCATTATACTTGCACGGAAAGGCAGTGGCAAGACGGAGCGCGAAGATTTCGAGCAGTGCGGAACTTGCAACGAGCGCGGAGCGCGAAGTTCCCCGCGCAGAAATTTCCGCGCGTCTCCCATAAAAGAAAAACGCGATGAGCGTTTTTCAACTCTCGACTTAAAAAAGCAAAATCGATTCTAAAAATCCGTCGCACCGTTTCCTCACGCTTCACACTTCATCGCGATTTCAAGACAAATCACCGCAGTTTTTGCAGCTTTGCGCCTCATTGCGTTTACGCGCCTCGGTTTTATCAATCGCTGCAGCGCTCTATACGCTGATCGGAAAGCTTTTCCAAATCCGCACCGTATTTTTTTATCAAAAGAGAAACCTCTCCCCTATCATCATCTCCGAGTGCACGGCGTTTTAATAGTTCGAGGAACGGGACAAGCACAAAGGCTCTCTCGCGCATTCTCGGATGCGGGATCGTAAGCGCTTCGTCGTCGATTTCCATATCGCCGAAAAGTTCGATATCGATGTCGAGGGAACGAGGTCCGAAGCGCACTTCTTTTTTACGGTTGCGCCCGTACTTCTCTTCAATCTTGTGAATTTCGGCAAGGAGATCATGCGGCGTAAGTCCTTCGCGGACGGCGCCGCAGACGACCATATTGTAAAAATCGCTTTGATCGGCGATGTAGAGCGCCTGTGTGCGGTACAGCGAAGAAACGGCAAACGTAACGAAAAGCGGGTGCAGTTCCGCACAAGCCGCCTTTACGATATCGATCGGCGGCATGGAGCGGTACGGCATATTCGAGCCGATACCGAGCGTCACTTCATGCAATCAAAAAAGCTCCTCTTCGTTTGCCGCAGGTTTTACCCCCGCCTTTACCCCGTCGCTTTTTTTCACATCGGCGGCAGGGCGAGCATCCGCTTTTTGTGCGGCGGGTTTTGCCGCATCGGATTTTATGTCGGCTTTTCCCGCATCGCCCTTTGCCGCGCCGTCTTTCATCTTGAGCGCTTGCCCCGGAAAGAGTTCGGTGCGCAATTTTTTTTCGATATTTGCGGCAAAGTCTTTATTCGTTTCGAGGAACTGCACCGCGTTTTCTTTTCCCTGTCCGATTTTATCTTCTCCCGCCGAATACCACGCGCCGCGTTTTTCAATGAGGCCGTGCTTTACCGCGGAATCGAGGAGGCTCGCCGAAGCGGATACGCCTTTTCCGAAATAGATGTCGAGCTCGACTTTGCGGAACGGGGGGGCGACTTTGTTTTTGACGACTTTTACGCGCACGCGGTTTCCCATCGCGTCTTCGTCGCCCTTCCCTTCGATCGATTCTATGCGGCGGATTTCGAGACGCACCGACGAATAAAATTTAAGCGCATTGCCGCCCGTCGTCGTTTCCGGATTTCCGAACATGACTCCGATCTTCATGCGGATCTGGTTTATAAACACGAGGATCGCATTCGACTTGCCGATGATCGCCGTGAGTTTTCTGAGCGCTTGGCTCATAAGGCGCGCCTGCAAACCCATGTGGCTGTCGCCCATTTCTCCTTCAATTTCGGCCTGCGGAGTTAAGGCCGCGACCGAATCGATAACTATGATATCGACCGCGCCCGAGCGTATCAAATCTTCTGCGATCTCAAGCGCCTGCTCTCCCGTATCCGGCTGCGATACCCAAAGGTCGTCGATATTGACGCCGAGGCTTTTCGCATACTGCGGATCGAGGGCGTGCTCCGCATCGATAAAAGCGGCGATGCCTCCGAGCTTTTGCGCTTCGGCGATCGCATGGAGGGCAAGCGTCGTCTTTCCCGAAGACTCAGGTCCATACATTTCGATGATGCGTCCGCGAGGATAACCTCCGATGCCGAGCGCTTCGTCGAGCAAAATCGAGCCGGAGGGGACTACGTCGAAACCCGCTGTGTCCGCCTTTGTACCAAGCTTCATCAGAGAACCCGCGCCGTATTGCTTTTCAATTTGGAGCCGAGCGGCTTCCAAAGCCTTTAATTTTTCCGACTTATCCGCCGGCTGGTTTACAGCTGCCGTTGCCATTACACACCTTCCTTTATCAATTTTTTCCGCACCGCTTTCGCACAAAACGGGGCGCCGCAAAACTCGGACAGGCTCCCGAAATCGACTCGATTTTTTTAGAGCTGCCCTCTATATATATATCGCCGAAACTTTGCCATTTTACGCGGAAATCACATAAAAAACTGCAGTTTACGGTGTTTCGAGAAACTCCTTTACGCTTTGATACACCGACCGCCCTTCAAGGCTCAGCTTTCCGTTTTCGAATACGATCTTTCCGAGCACTTTCACCGGAAGCGAGCTCGTAATTCCCGGATCGGATCGGAATTGCACCGGCACGATGCCGACAACTTTTTCCATCGTTTCGTAGCCGACAAGCAAATCGAAACGGTATGAAGTACCCTGCACGGCGGCATTTGAAACGCGCCCCGACCAGACGGCATAACAATCTTCGTAGAGCACGGGATTTTTCACCGCATCTTCATACGAGGGATTGTCGGCTATCGTGTCGAAAGTCGGAGGTGAAAGATAGCTCATCAAAACGCGCGCTTTTTGTTTGATCGAAAGCGATGCGTTCGAATGCAAGATCCGGTTGATTTCGATCTGCGCCGCATTGTCGCGATAGGCTTGAAAATACCGCTGAGAACGCGCATAGCTTTCGGTTATCTCTTTGTTCGACAGGATAAACGCATAAGCCGAAGATACCATATCCTTTTCCTGAGCGAATTTCGTTTCGTCGGAAGAAAGCGCAAGCGCCGATAAGTCCGCCCTCTCCCCCTCGGGAGCGTTTCGCGGAAATCGGATAATGAGCAGCATAAAAAGCGCTCCCAGCACGCAAGCCGCCGCAGGAACGGCGATTCCTAAAATCTTTCCGATATTCACACCGAGCGGCGGATAAAACCGTTCGATTTTTCCGCTGTCGATCCACCGGCAAATCGTATCGTAATCGCCCCGCGTTCGAATAAATTCGAGAGCCTTTTTTGCGGTTTTATTTTCGGGATCGCCGTCGAGCACTTCCAGATAATACTGCACCGCGCGGTCGGTATTGCCCCGCCGCAAAAAAAGAGCGGCTTGTCCCAAAAGCAAGCCGGTGTCGGTGAGCTTTATCTCCCGCGCTTTTTGATAGTACATCGATGCCGTTCCCGCGTCTCCCGCATAGAGACACGCGTGTGCGAGCAAAATATAGTAATCGAAATTACCTTCGTAAATTTCGCTTCGCCCTTCGAGGAGCTTTATCGCAGAAGGGAAATCTCTGCGAGAGAGCATTTTTGAAGCGACATCGAGAACATCGCGCGGCATATTTATCGCCGCCTCAGCTGCTCGAGGATCGCATCGAGTTCCGCGTTGAGTTCCGCGAGTTCATCCGCATCGGCATCGTAATCGCTCAATGCCTGTATTCTTTGCAAAAGAGAAGCGACGTACGCTTTGTCGAGCTTCCATTCGGGAACGGCGCTTTCATCGCCGACGTTCGCTTTCGCGTTTTCATTCGCTTTATCATCCACAGGAAGCGTTTTATCGAAAGAAGCGATATATGCGCCACCTTTCGGCACAGTCCCGTCGGAGGAAAGCGCGATATAAAAAACGACTTCCGCTTCCGCCCCTCTTTCGAGCGACGCTTTCGGCCAATTTACCGCGAGCGCGGAATTGTTGTACGACGTCACGCTGTCGAAAGAACGGACGGGAACAAAAACCGGAGACCACATCGGAAGGGAAAGCACGTCTTTATTGCCGAGCGTCGCCTCTTCGATCTTCGTCGTATCCGCTCCGTACAATAAAAACTGCACGGCCGCTTCCTGCCCCCGCGACAAAATCCAGCGGGATGCGCTCATATCGTGAAACTGCGTTTCCGCATTGATCGATTTTATATCCGCCGTAGAAAAATGTGTTTTCGTCTTTTCTCCGAGCACCGTATCGAATACGCCCTTGAGCGCAAAGGTGTTCGTTTTTTTTCCCGCGTTGACGACGGAAATGCGAACTTTTACAATATCGTCGAAAGAGCTTTCGGGAGACCTTGCAAACGAAAAATCGACCGTAACATCTGCAATTTTGTGCAGCTTATAGACGAGCGTTCCGCCGTCGGGATTTGCAGTCGCACCCGTCACAGCACCGCGGTGCGAACTTAAACGATATTCTTTTTTTCCGGCGAGGAGGGAAAAATACGTCGACGTAAACGCATCCGCTCCTGAAAAGACCGCAGTTTCGCTCCCGTCTTCTCCGAGCGCATAGAGCTGAAAGGTTCCCCGCTCCCCGCGAAGCACGAGTTTTGCGTTTCCCGAAGATACGGTCACGGTCTTCGCGTCCGCACCCTCTTTCGCAAAAAGATATCCGGACACCGATAAAACGAAACAGACGGCAAAGACGGCGCCGCGCAAAAAGACTCGCCCGTTCACTGTGCCTCCTCCTTCATGAGCGCTTCCGCTTCGCGCGCTTTCGCTTTGAGGCGCAGCACGCGCTCGTTCGCTTCGGCTTTTTGAGAAGCAAGTTTATTTTGCAGATCGGTAAGCTCCGCCTGCAGGCGTTTATTTTCCGCTGCGAGCGCTTCGTTTTTTTTCTGCAAATCGGCCGCCCTTTTTTCGCTCCCCGAAGAAGTGACGCTCACCGCATCGTACATGTGCAGCTGCTTTTCGTAATCTTCTTTTGCCGCCAAATACGCTTCTCCCGTTTTTTTCAGGAGATATAATAATTTTTCTTCACGCGTGCGCTGTGCGATCGCTTCAATGCGATGTTCGGCCGCCTGAGCTTTTGCATCGGAGGAAAATTCGCGTACGATGCGCTCGTACAGCGGAAGCGCTTCATCGTAATTGTAGCCGACATAAAAGGATTCGGCGATCCAAAACAAAGCCGACGCGTACATTTCGTGATCGGCATACTGATGACAAAAATCGCTCAAAAGCAAAACCGCTTTTTCATAGTCTCCGAGATAAAAAAACGCGCGCCCTTTTTGATATTGCACGTAGGATTCATACGGACCGCCCTGAAAAACCCGAAGGTAATAATCGCAATCGGCAAGCGCTTCGGCATACGCGCCGGTATACATTTCCGCCGCGATGAGCATATAGCGCGTTTCGCCCGTATCGTTTTCGGGATAGGCAGCCGCTTTACGGAGAGAAATCATCGCCGAATACCAATCGCCCGATTTGAATGCGTCGCAGCCCTGAGCGAGAGCGGCTTGCCCTTCACGGGATGCGGAAAAAACGGATGCCCCACAAAAAATGAGGACGGCAAGGGCGAGCGCAAAACGTTTTTCGGTACCGATCATATCGACTCCAAATCGAATTCGCCTTTAAAAAATGCGGAACCCGATACGAGAATATCGGCGCCCGCACCGATAACGAGAGGCGCCGTCGCTTTATTGACGCCTCCGTCGACGGAAATATCAAATGAAAGATTTTTCGCTTTTTTAATTGCCGAAAGCTCTTCGATTTTATCCGCACACGAGCGAATAAACGATTGTCCGCCGAAGCCGGGATTTACCGTCATGACGAGCACGAGGTCGACGAGGGGCAAAATTTCGGAAAGCGCGGAAACGGGCGTCGACGGTACGAAGGCGATGCCCGCTTTTTTGCCGAGCGATTTGATGCGCTCGATGAGCCGATGAACGTGTACCGTCCCCTCGATGTGAAAGGTGATCCAGTCGGCGCCGCAATCGGCAAATGAATCGACTTGAAGCTCGGGATGTTCGACCATGAGGTGTACGTCGAACGGCAACTTCGTATGTTTTCTCAAAGAAGCAATGACCGGCTGCCCGTACGAAATCTGCGGCACGAAGCTTCCGTCCATCACGTCGATGTGCACGGAACCGCTGTGTTTTTGTTCAATCAATGCGAGTGCCGCTTTCAAATTCGCAAAATCGGCGGAAAGCAGCGACGGAGAAAGCCTAATCGTACTCATTTTATCTATTATATCAGAATACGGGCAAACTGTCTATTATCGTGCGGATCATCTGCAAAGCCGCCGCCCCGTGCGGTTTACATATCCCGCTTTTCACAACCGCTTTTCATATCGTTGACAGTCATATTCGTTTCATGCTATAGTCACAAAACAATCATTATTCAGTAATTTTTTTCATAGGAGTTCGATAAACCATGTCAGGACACAGTAAATGGTCAACGATTAAACATGCAAAGGGGATCGCCGACGCGAAGCGCGGTCAAATGTTTACAAAATTTATTAAAGAAATTTCAATCGCTGCGCGCATGGGCGGCGGAGACCCGAACTCGAATCCCAGACTCCGCACCGCCATCTTAAAAGCGCGCGCATCGAGTATGCCGAAAGACAATATCGAACGCGCGATCAAAAAAGGTACCGGCGACACGGACGGAAAAACCTACGAAGAGCTCGTCTACGAAGGATACGGACCGGGCGGAGTTGCCGTCCTTGTCGAAACGCTTACCGACAATAAAAACCGCGCGGCGGCCGACGTGCGCAACATCTTCGACAAAAACGGCGGAAAGCTCGGAGTGACGGGTTCGGTTTCCCGTATGTTTGCGCGCAAAGGCACGATCGAATACGACGCCGAAAAAGTATCGGAAGATACGGTCATGGAAGTCGGTCTCGAAGCCGGCGCCGACGACATCGTAAACGACGGCGGTATCATCACCGTAACGACCGATCCTTCGACTTTTGACAGCGTACTTGAAGCGCTTCAGGAAAAAGGGCTAGAATCGCTTTCCGCGCAAGTGGGCATGGTCGCCGATACGAACGCGCAAGTCGATGCGGCAACGGCCGAAAAAGTGCAAAAGCTCATCGACAAGCTCGAAGAAAACGACGACGTACAAAACGTGTATACGAACGTCGAATACCCCGAAGATTTTGCGCCTGCAGAGTAACATCGATTCGATTTTTGCCGCTTGCTTTTTCATTGCGAGCGTATGTACGAACCTCTGAAAACCGTATCCGGTTTTCGGAGGTTTTTTTGTTAGGAAACGATTATGTTTTTGAAGCAGGAGATAGAGTTTGATAAAGTAGTTGCAGCACTTATTGTTCGGACTGAAGGAGTAAATGATGAAACAGCCATTATCGGTTGTTACAATTTTTTTATGTACATTTCAAATCATATTTGCACAAGCACCGGAACTGAAAAACATGATGCCGAACAGCTGGCAAAAATTAACACGGTTGAGTGCGCAGGAAGAAAAATCGTTTTTTGAAAAAGATGAAGTACGAGATGCAATTCTAAGTATTGATAATTATTTTTTCAGGAAAAAGAAAATAGAGAAAATGAACTACCAAGTCTTTACGGAGACAAATTGCGGCTTGCGGTTTTACAGATTTTTGATTAGCGTCAGCCCGTTAGAAACTATTTATAATGCAGAGTATAAAAATAAAACAATAAATAAAGAAGAATGCTTAAAGATGCAGGGGGAGGAGAACTGTATTTGGCAGATCTTATTTTTACAAAACAAGAAAAATGTTCTACAAAATATTTGTATCCGCTCATATTCGCAGTATTGGGTTTCTCAGGGAGAATGGGAAGGCTATCATTTTAATGATTTGATGATAAAACTTCTTAATAAAAACGAAATAGGTTTTTTTATAACAGAAGTTACAGTCGCTTTTACTGCAGACAGGCAAAAAATAAATGAAAACATTGTTCCCATAACGTATCATACTTGCAAAAATCAAATAGATGCATCATCTTCTACATGGTTTTCAAAATATAATATAAACGACGATATCACAAATGCTTGGAGCAAAGAAGGCATAAACATACAGGCTTCAAACTATCTGTTTGACCCGAAATGTCCGCTTAAATACAGTATACAAAATGCTTTTGACGGAAATCCTGCAACAAGCTATGTGGAAAATACCAAAGATGATTTGATGCAGATTACATTCGGCGGTTTTAAATCAAAGTTTTCAAAAGTTGTAAATATTGCAATTATAAACGGATATGCATTAAATGAAAAATATTATTTTGCCAATAACAGAATCTTAGAACTAAATGCCGATATTTATGAATTTAATGATACAAAAACAGAATTAATTCTCAGCAAGCCGATTTCATTAAAACTAAAAGACGGCATTGTACGATATCAGGTAGTAGCGTTTGATTATAATAATAGAGTCGGACCGGTTTCATTTAGTGCTGCAAAATTGTGCAAAGGAAATTCTTTTAATGACACTTGTTTGGCGGAGTTAAATCTCAGTGAATCTACAACCTATGTTTTTGGAGAGATAGATGAGTAATCAAGATTCTATATTTTATAAAAGAAATCTAGCCGTTCCTTTTTTTACGCAACGAGATAATACGTATCAAGCCGCCGCCTTCAGTGACGGCAGTTGACTTGATTCGTTTTCAAAATTCGCCGTTCATTGATGTATGATACGGTGCGTATATCGGAAAAATCTGCCGATATGATAGATATGGGTAAAGCTCTTCGCCTCTTGCCGCTTTTTGTTTTTTTCTCCGCTTTTCTTTTTCCGCAGACGGAACTCGACGCGCGTACGATCGCCGCTATGTACGGCTGGGACTACGTGAGCGTTCCCGAACGGGAGACGGTAAACTTTCCCGCATTGCTTGAAGGCATTTGGACGGGAGATGACCGCTACGTATTTTTCGTACCGGAGAATACTGCGGAAAAGGCGGCAGTGAAACCGACCGATATCGCCCTTATCTTAAAAACCTATTACGGCTGGTTTTACGACAGGGCGGCAGAACCAGAAGCCTTTGCATCTCAGTCCGAACGATTTTTGTGTACGGCGACGACAAAAGAAGCCGAGCGCCTTACGGTGACGGCAGAAGACCTTTTGAATCGTCCCCCGCGCTACGATACGAACGGAAATGCCGTGCCTTACGACAGCGGTGCGTGGGAGCTCGTCGTCAAATACAACGGCAAAAAGAAATACGAAACGCGCATCCCCGTCGCCGTCATCGGAAACGAACTCTATCTCGATTTCGTACTTCGCTTCGATTCGTCCGAGAGTCCCGCGTCCTCAGGCAGCGAGCTTACAGGCTATTGGCAGGGTGTGTGCAAGCGGGAGAGCATACGTCTTGCACCCTATCCGAGAGCGCCTGAAATACGCTCGTACTATGTAAGCGATGACGGCATGTACGTGCTCCGCTTTTGGGAGACGACGATGCCGTACACGAACGACCTCGCGTCCTTCGACGACACGGGGAAAACTTTTTCCGTCGCAAAGCATATCGTTTCGAGCGCGAGCATCTTTACCTGCGTAACGGGACGAAGTAATCGCATCAGAAATATCGTAAAGATGCCGCTCGATTTCGGCGATTACAAGCTCGATGAAACGGGGATGATATGCGTTTTCGGAAAACCGTATATGATGAAAGTGCTCGGTAAAGACAGCGCGCCCGGCTTGATGCAAATCGTCGCCGAAGCGAACTCGCGCCGAAAAGATCCGCCTCCGCCGCTTTTCCCTCCGAGCGATTTGAATTGGCATTGGGATCTCATCGCCCTTCTTGAAAAAGACAATACGATCGTGCGGGAAGTCCGCTTGAGACAGCGCGTATTTGCCGAAACGAAAGGCGAGGGCGGGAAAATCGATGCGCTTGCGGCATCCATGTACGGCACGCATTTGAAGCTGCAGGAAAACGCGCTGAAAATTTCCGATGAAGCGCGAAAAAAAATAAAAGCCGTGCGATGATAAAAGCTGCGGACTGTGTGCGGGGAACTTCGCGCCATGGAAATCAATTTTGCCCGACTACTGTTTAAAAAGTTGATAAAGTGCTAAAGTAAGAGCATGAGGTGGGAAACATTAGAAGATGCACTTGCAGTGCTGGAGACGGAACGGGAATACGACGGGTATTTTTGCAGCGTACAAGACGCGGTTATCATCGTGATTCTGGGAAGCCTGTGCGATTTGCAAAGCGTAAAGAAAATCCACGAGTGGGCAACGACCGAACATGTCAGAACATTTTTGGCAGAAACCTTCGGGATCAAACGGATACCGTGCTATTGGTGGCTGTTAAGTCTGCTTGCAATCATACGTCCGGAATCATTGAATGAGTGTATGAAACAATGGGTTGCTTCGGTTTTACCGGATCTTGCAGCAAAACTTGAGACGGAAGAGGAAGAACAAAGCAAGAAGAAAAAGAAGCAGCCGTTGACGATAGCCATAGACGGAAAAGCTATCCGCTCAACGGGAAAGATGAAAAAATACGACAATCCCTTGCATATCATCAGTGCACAGATAGGGGAATTGGGGCTGACACTCGCCCAAAGAACGGTCGAATCAAAAAGTAACGAGATTCCGGCTGTACCGGAATTGATAAAAGAGCTTGAAATCAAGGGCTGTATGGTAGTCGCAGACGCAATGAACTGTCAAATAGAGACTGCGGAGGCGATAATTGGGGCGGAAGCGGATTATTTGTTAAGTGCGAAGGGCAATCAAGAAGCACTTATGAACGATATCGCAGAGTATGTTCAGGATACGAGGCTGAGAGCGAAGATGGACAGCATCACGCGAACGGAAAAGGGACATGGGCGGAAGGAAAGTCGCAGTGCGTATACGAGTGATGATGTGGGCTGGCAACCGGGCGGCAGAACATGGCCGGCGCTTAAATGCATTGGAGCGATACATACGCGATTTGAGACGAGCAAAGGCGTGACGGAAGAATGGCATTATTATATTTCAAGTAAAGCGTTACGAGCGGAAGAGCTGCTCCATCATGCAAGAGAGGAATGGTCGGTAGAAACGATGCATTGGCTGTTGGATGTACATTTTGATGAGGACAGATGCAGAGTGCAGAGTAAGAACATACAGCAGGATCTCAATATGCTGCACAAATGTGCGCTTAACATAATTCGCATACATAAGCGTGAGACACAATCGAAGCTGCCGTTGAACGGCATTATGTTCCGCGCTCTTATGAATCCTCAGACGTTATTACCGCTTTTGGGCAAAACTTGATTTCCGTGCCTTCGCGCATCGCGCTCTTGACGTACCGTCAAAAAATTTGTTATAGTTTTCGGGCATTGCAAATGCGCTACGGTGCCTGTAGTTCAGTGGTAGAGCGCCAGATTGTGGATCTGGTTGTCGTGGGTTCAATCCCCACCAGGCACCCGCTTTTCTTAATTAATAAAACGGTTACCCGACGATGTGTCCGCGAGCCGGACGTTCGATGCGGCGCCAAATCCTGCAAAAGCGTTTATAGCTCAACTGGATAGAGCAACGGACTTCGAATCCGTAGGTTGCGTGTTCGAGTCACGCTAAACGCAATATTCCCTCATCCGCACCGTCTTCGCCGATTCCTGCCGTACTGCAAAAAACCTGCCGTGCTACAAAAAAATCGTCAGGGCTTACGCATGAAAAATGTATACACGGAAAAAAGCGTATAATATATAAAAAAGGCGGAACGCGAGGCAGCGGCAATGCCGCCGAGCCGCTCTGACCGATGGCAAGCAAAATTTCGAAGAAATTTTGCGCAGTCCGATTCCAATCACGGTCTGCCGCGGCACTTGCAACGAGCGCGAAGCGCGAAGTTCCCCGCGCAAACGGCAGGGCTGTTGCCGGGAGTGCAGCCGATTTTTTTACGGTAATGGTTATTTTTTGGGGAATATAGATTCTCATGCGTAAGCCCTAAAAAAATCGTACGACGTACTTGCCATTTTATTTTATTTTTGCTATAGTTACAACATTCAGCCACTGTCGTGGATTGAGTACGGGCCATTAGCTCAGCTGGTAGAGCAACAGACTCTTAATCTGTGGGTCGTCGGTTCGAAGCCGGCATGGCTCAAGCCTTGTGTGAGACGAGAAGGCACGCACTCTTTATGCGAGAGTGGTGAAACGGCAGACACGCCGGATTTAGGTTCCGGTGCCTTACGGCGTAAGGGTTCAAGTCCCTTCTCTCGCAATTCCGTTGCCTAAGGTGTTGCGACATACAGATTTGCGGGAATAGCTCAGTGGTAGAGCGCCACCTTGCCAAGGTGGATGTCGCGGGTCCAACTCCCGTTTCCCGCTCGAGTACCGAAGCTTACAGCGCCGGAAAACGCAAAGAATTATTTGCGGGAATAGCTCAGTGGTAGAGCGCCACCTTGCCAAGGTGGATGTCGCGGGTCCAACTCCCGTTTCCCGCTTGAAACCAAAAGCGATTCGGAGCAATCTGAATCGCTTTTTTTATTCGTACGGAGATCACTGGTAAGGAGCGAAGCGTGGAACTCAAAAAAGAATTCACCGACCTTGAAAAATCGGCGGTAAAACTCACCGTCACCGTTTCACAAAAAGACGTCGCGGCCGCATACGCGGAAACGCTCGGCAAATATCTAAAGCAGGCGCAGATTCCGGGCTTCAGAAAAGGCCACGTGCCGGCGAATATTCTCGAACGCAAATTCGGAGACGGCATCAAAGCCGATACGGTAAGCGATATAATCGACAAAGCGCTCAACGAAATCTTTGAAGACGATGCGGAAAAGGCAAACCGTCCGCTCCCCTACGCTCAGCCCGTCATGGAAAAAATGCCGGAACTCGACGCTGCCGAAGATTTAAGCTTTTCTCTCACCTACGACGTGTATCCCAAAGTCGACGTCAAAAACTTTTCGGGCATTACGATAAAAGAGCCGCAGGTCGTAATCGGCGACCAAGAGATCGATGAAGAGCTCAAAGCCGTACAGGAACGCAATGCTGTCGTCATCGACAAAAAAGACGACGAAAAAGTCGAAAAAGACAATATCGTTACGATCGATTATGCCGAACTCGACGAAAACGGAAACGAAATCGCAGGAACAAAGCGCGAAGACTTCGTTTTTACGGCGGGAACGGACGGTACGTTCTACCGCATCGATGACGATGTCATCGGCATGAAAAAAGGCGAAACGAAAACGATCACGAAAACCTACGCTAAAGACGACAAAAACGAAAGTTTGGCGGGTACGACGAAAAAGATAAGCGTAACGGTTACCGCAATCAAAATACGCAATCTTCCCGCGCTCGACGACGAACTTGCGCAGGATGTGAGCGAAAAATACAAAACGCTCGACGACTTAAAAAAAGATATCGTAAAAAATATGGAAAGCGCGAAGGAGCGGCGCATCGTGGAAATCAAAAACAACGATCTGCTTTCCCAGCTCGTCGAAAAAAATCCCTTCGATATCCCTTCTTCCATGCTCAATGCGGAACTCGAAAACCGCTGGTATTCGATGGCGCAGCAGTTTCAGACGACGCCGGAACAGCTTGACAAAATGTTTTCGTCGGCAAAACAGACAAAAGCCGACATACTCAAAGAATGGGCAGGCGCAAGCGAAAAGATGCTTAAAAGCAGAATCATCGTCGACAATCTGATCCGCGCGCGCAATATTTCCGTTACGCCCGAAGATGTCGAAGCGCGTTATAAAGAAATCGCCGATCGCGGCGGCATGAGCGTCGACGAAGTGAAAAAACACTATGAAGATGCAAAAGCGAAAGAATATCTCATCGACGACACAAAAGAGCAAAAGCTTTACGACGAACTGTATAAAGAAGTAAAAACGGTAAAGGGAGATACGATGTCGTTCGCCGATTTGTTTAAAGGGGAAAGCAACTGAACCCACGCCGCCTCGTTTTTTTAGTATATTGTAGTAATACAGGATGTGACTATGAATGAACGGATGAACACGCTCGTCCCCTCCGTCATCGAGCGGAGCGGAAACGTCGAGAGATCCTATGATATTTTTTCGCGGCTGCTCAAAGACAGAATCATCTTTATCGACGGGGAGATAAACGACGTTACGGCGGACTTGGTCGTCGCGCAGATTCTCTTTCTCGAATCGGAAAATCCCGATAAAGACATCAGCATATACATAAACAGTCCCGGAGGATCGGTTACCTCAGGTCTTGCGATCTACGATACGATGCAGTACGTCAAGTGCCAAATCCAAACGATCTGCATGGGACAGGCTGCAAGCATGGGTGCAATCCTCCTCGCAGGCGGCACTGCGGGAAAAAGGTTCGCCCTTCCCTCTTCGCGCGTTATGATCCACCAGCCGTGGGGCGGCGTGCAGGGACAGGAAAGCGACATTTCGATCCAGGCAAAAGAAATCGTGCGCTTGAAAAAATTGACAATCGATTATTTTGCGCACCACACGAAAAAGACGATCGAACAGGTCGCTTCCGATATGGAACGCGATTTTTATATGTCGGCCGAAGACGCGCTCGCATACGGCATCGTCGATCACATTATGCCGGGGAGAAAAAAACAATGAAACGATTCGGAAGCGACGCGCAGTTTTGTTCGTTTTGCGGAAAACCCGCAGACGCATCGCGTCATCTTGTAGGAGCGCCTTCAGGCAATATCCACATCTGCAATCAGTGCGTTGCCGTCTGTCAGAGCATGCTCGATCAGGAAGAAGGAGAAGTCGCGCCGATTACGATGAGCGATGTGCCGACTCCGAAAGAGTTCAAAGAATACCTCGATGAATATGTCGTCGGACAGGACGAAGCGAAAAAGACGCTTTCCGTCGCCGTGTACAACCACTATAAACGCATGTCGGTTCCGAAAAGTATGCGCAAAGACGACGACGTGCTCATCGAAAAATCGAACATACTGCTCATGGGGCCGACAGGAAGCGGAAAGACGCTGCTTGCAAAAACGCTCGCGCAAAAGCTGAAAGTACCCTTCGCCATCGCCGATGCGACGACGCTCACCGAAGCGGGCTATGTCGGAGAAGACGTCGAAAACGTGCTTTTAAAATTGATAAACGCCGCAAACGGCAATATCAAAGCTGCCGAGCGCGGTATCATCTTTATCGACGAAATCGACAAAATTTCGCGCAAAAGCGAAAATACGTCGATCACGCGCGACGTGTCGGGTGAAGGCGTACAGCAGGCGCTTTTGAAAATCATCGAAGGTACGCACGCGAGCGTTCCGCCGCAGGGAGGACGCAAGCACCCGAATCAGGAGATGATCGATATCGACACGACGAATATCCTCTTTATCTTGGGCGGAGCTTTCGTCGGCCTTGAAAAGATCATCGAACAGCGCACTGCGGAGCGCGCGATGGGCTTCGGCAGCAACGTCGGTATGATGAACGAAGAAGAGCGCATGAACCTGCTCAACCGCTGCACGCCCGACGACCTCGTCAAATTCGGCATCATCCCCGAACTGATCGGACGGATGCCTATCACCGTCGCGCTCAAAGAGCTCACGCGGGACGATTTGGTGCGCATCCTCACCGAACCGAAAAACGCGATCACAAAGCAGTTTCAGGCGTCTTTCGCCCTCGACAACGTCAAACTCGAATTCACCGAAGAAGCGATCGGGGAAATCGCCGACGAAGCCGTCCGCCAAAAAACCGGCGCGCGCGGACTTCGCAGCATCGTCGAAAAAATGCTGCAGGATATCATGTACGAACTTCCGTCGATCAAAGACCGCGAGCAAAAAAAGCTCGTCGTTTCGAAAGATATCGTACAAAACAAAACCCATCTCGACGTAGGATCTCTTTTGACAGCGTAAATGCGAAGCGCGGACGATTTTACAATATCGTCCGCAGCCCATTCGATCATTTGTACATCGGTGGATTAAAGCTTAACCGTATTCCCGCTTGCATCATATTTATACATCGTCCACTTCTTGGCTTTTGCGTTGTCGAAGGCTGCTTTCAGTTCCGAAGGAGCGCTAAAGTCTTTGAGATTGCCTTCGGGAACGCCGGTCTTTTCGGTATACAGATAACATAGTACGGAATATACGTAGGAAGCCGGGATCTGCGGTAAATCATTAAAGATTTTTATAAACGCTTGGGTATTAAGCCGGTTGCCGGTGCAGTCCAGACTTCTCAAAGCGATGCAACCCTGTACGTTAAGCTCGGTAAGCCGATTGACGCGGCACCGTAGCGTATCCAATTTGCTTAAGCCTTGTACGTTAAGGGATGTAAGCCGATTACCGTAGCAGAGAAGCTTTTTCAAAGCACTTAAGTCCTGCACGTTAAGTTCGGTAAGCCGATTGCCGCTGCACCACAGATCTTGCAAATCGTGTAAGCCCTGTACGTTAAGGGATGTAAGCTGATTATCGTAACAGTGCAGCTTTTTTAAAGCGGTGCAGCCTTGTACGTCAAGGGCGGTAAGCCGATTGCTGCTGCAGTCAAGCTCTTGCAAAGTACTTAAGCCCTGTACGTTAAGGGCAAGCAGTTTATTGGAATTGCCGTCGGCAGCGATGCCGCACTTAAGCTCGATGATGTTGCCTTTCAGGATGACGGTCGTACCCTTTGCGTGCAGTTTTGTTTCCCAATTATGAATTGTAAGCTTCGTTTCGGTACAGCCTTCCACCGTAACAGGGGAGTTATCGGCGGTTTTTACCGTAACAGTGATAGTGAGCTCATTAGGGCTTAAAATAAGCGAAGCACCGCCTGACACAAGGGGCGCTTGCGGAGCACTGCCCCCGGTACCACCTCCACTTCCGGAGCCTCCTCCGAAACTGCCGTCTGTCGTTTGCGAGCAGCCGGTAAAAAGCAAAGCGAATGCCAAAACTGCGGCTGTGGCGAGCGCCGCGGCTCCCTTTTTGTTACTTAGATGTTTCATAAATACCTCCTCATTTTAATAGGGAATTTGTAATGTGTAATTAAATTATCAATTACCGATTATCCATTGCCTTGATCCGTTCCAATCCGTAGAACTTCAAAAAATAAAAAAACGCACGGGGACGGTGCGCCCTTTGTGCGTTTTATTCGTTGAGAAAAATCGTGTGTGTTTGAATGTAAATTTATTCGGCTATAGTTCGCCCTCAGCTGCGAGGCTGCGAGGCTGCGAGGCTGCGAGGCTGCGAGGCTGCGAGGCTGCGAGGCTGCGAATTTTCCCCGATATGCCGTCTTATGTCAAGTGTTTTTGCAAAACTTTTGTGCGTTTTTTTGTGAGAACGTATACTGTTTTTATCGGTGCGTTTCTCTGCCATCACTGTTACAGTATAACCTGTTTTTATACGAATTTCAACGGAGATGTTGTGTATACTTTCGTACAAAAAATTACTTTACGGATTTTGTGTTTTAGGCACAGTTTACGCTACGCGAACGTACGGATTGATAAAGCGCTTTTTATCGAATTCTTCTTAAGCCGTATACAAAAGTAGACGGTTTTTCGGCACGGAAATCAATTTTCAATGTGTAATGGGTATTTTCTAATGAGTAATTGGTAATGTGTAATGGGTAATGAGTTTCATACGGAGACGAAAGGCGACATCGTGCCGTACATCGCGCGAAGTTCCCCGCGCAACTTGCAACGAGCGCGGAGCGCGAAGTTCCCCGCGCAGGAAACGATGTTCCCGTTAATTTTTACAAAAAACCGCATAATTTATCACTTTGCAGGCGATATATAGGTCGAAAGTCGAGTTTCGAAAGTATTTCTAAATAAAGCTATGCTTTCGGCGAGAACTTCGTTCGCTGCGCTCACTACCGAGTTTGCTCTGCAAACTCGGTAGTGAGCGCAGCGGTCGAGCTTTTAGGGTAGGCTTCCGCAAGCCTAACGCTCGAAACGGCACGCAGCCGGAACCTCGCCTCCGCATCATTTTATTCACTTTCGAAACTCGCCGTTCAGTTGGTGAACGAAACAGTTGGAAAATTTCGAGTTTTAGAAAACTCGAAATTAAACCATATAGTTCAGCGGCTTCCTTGCCGCACTATCCCAATAACCGAAGGTACAACTATGGAATATACTCATAAACCCGTCGACGAGCTCATCTTTACCGACGACTTTATGTTCGGCACGGTCATGAAAAACAAAAGAATTTGTAAAGGCGTATTGGAACGCTTATTACACATCAAAGTCGGTAAAATCGAATATCCCTCCCTGCAAAAAACGATAGCACCCTTTTACGAAAGCAAGGGCATACGTCTCGACGTCTATGTCTCAGAGCCCGAGCGCATCTTCGATATAGAAATACAAACGTCGATCCCGCCTTCTCTTCCCAAACGCACACGTTATTACCAAAGTCTTATGGATGTCGATAACCTCTTACGCGGACAAAGCTACGCGGAACTGAAAGAGAGCTATGTCATCTTTATCTGTACGCAGGATCCCTGCGGTAAAGGTTTACCTGTGTATACGTTTCGTAACGTATGCAGTGAAGACGGTACGCTTTTTCTTGATGACAAAAGCGTTAAGGTGTTTTATAATGTCGGTGCCTACGGTAAAGAAGATGAGCCTGAATTGAGCACTTTGTTGGAGTATCTTTGCAAGAGGCGGGCGACGAGCGGTTTTACGCAGCACATCGATGAGCTTGTCGAAAAAGCGAAACGGAACGAAAAGTTCAGGAGCGTATATATGTCGTTGAATATCAGAGAAGATGACTTACGCATGGCGGGTGAAAAGATTGGTTTTGAGCGGGGAATACGCAAAGGCAGAAGAGACGGACTCTTAGAAGGACGACGCGACGGTATTGCCGCAGGAGCTTATCAGGCAAAGCGGGAAACGGCAAAAATTTTATCAGGTATGCAACTGAGCATTGAAGTGATAGCGAAAGCGACCGGTCTTTCGGAAGCGGAGATCGAAAAACTGTAGTGTCATTTGCTTTTCAAAAAGCTCGACATCCGACCTTTTAGGTAAAAATTGATTTCCGTGGTTTTTCAGTGTTTACAAGGAATTACTTTCGAAACTTTCTTATACTGTATACAAAAGTATACGGCATGCTCTCTCACCGTATGATCTTTTTCATAACTTCGATCGTTTCCGTCACCGTCGTCTCCCAGCTGAAACGCTGTGCCCTTTGAAGGCCCGATGCGATCATCTTTTCGCGGAAAGCGGAATCCGTGACGAGTTTTTCCATAGCGGAGGCGACTTCTTCGATATCGTTCGGATCGAAATAGAGAGCTGCCTCCCCGCCCATTTCGGGAAGCGCACCCGCGTTCGAGCACGCGACGGGAATGCCGGTCGCCATCGCTTCGAGTATCGGAAGCCCCACTCCTTCGTTCACCGACGGAAAAAGGCACGCATCGGCTCCCGCGTATAAAAGCGGAAAGCTTTCGTGCGGAAAAAATCCCGTAAGAAAGATGTCCGACGCGGCGGGAGAAAGGGAGGCGGCTCTGTGCACTTCTTCGGACGAGGGTCCTTCGGCGCCCGCGATGACGAGGCGGTGCGGAGACTTCGTGCGCTCTTTAAAAAGCGCAAAGGCTTTTATAAGTTCGATGTGTTTTTTTTCAGGTCCGGAAAGACGCGATCCGTAGATAAAATACGGCCGCTTTATCGCAAAGGGCTTTATGGTTACCGTTTCGGCATCGATCTGCAGCTGCGGAAAAAAGAGCCTGTGGTCGATGCCGTTGTGGATGATTTCGATTTTCGCTTCGTCGATGCCGAGTCCTATCAAATCATTTCGTAAAAATTCGCTCGCAGCGACGATCTTTTGCACCTTTGCAAGTCCCCGCTTTATCTGCATACGCATCATACCGTCGCCCTTTTCTTTGAGCATGACGGAAACGATGGAATTGACGACGGCGACTCCCGGCGTTTTAAACGAAAGCGGCAGCACGCGCTCGATGGCGGGATAGAGCACGACATCGTACTTTGCGTTTTGTGCGAATTTTTTCAGGCGAAAAAAATGCCATAAACGCTCGGCGCCGAGACTGTCGGGAACGGAAAGCGCTTGAAACGGAATTTCGCGTACGGAATTATACGTGTACCGATCGATTTCGGAACCGAACAGTTCGAATTCGACATCGTCTGAAAGCGGGAGATTAGCCGCAAACGAATGGAGGTATGAGCCGATCCCGGAGCGCCCGTGATCGCAGCCGAATGTATCTATGCCTGCTTTCATGACAAAATATTATAGCAGCAATTCCGTTTTTGCGCTATAGTTTGCGTATGGACACGCAAAACGCATTTTCGCTCCTTTCTCCCGAAATACGCGCAAAACTGCAAGCGCTCTCGATCGTACAACCGACGCCCGTACAGCAAAAGACGATCCCCCTCATTGCAGAAGGGAAAAATCTTCTCTTTCAGTCGGAAACGGGTACCGGTAAAACCTTCGCTTATCTTTTACCGCTCATAGACGGCATGGAAAAGGACGAAAATAGCGGCGTAAAAATCCTCGTCGTCGCTCCGACGCTCGAACTTTCTTCCCAAATCAGAGACGCCGCCATGTCGATTTCAAGCAAAAAATGCGCGTTGCTCGCAGGAAGCGCGCCGATACGGCGGCAAACCGAGCTTTTAAAAGGGGATCCCGCAATCGCCGTCGGAAGCCCCGTGCGCCTTTTGGAGCTCGCGCGCTTAAAAAAATTAAAACTGAACGGATTGCGCGCAGCGGTGTTCGATGAAGTCGATCGGCTCGTCAAAAAAGAGATCAAAGACGACCTCGCTTCCCTCGTCTCGCTTTTTCCGAAAAACGTACAGCTTGTCGGATGTTCGGCGACGGTAACGAAAGCCGTAAGAGCGTTTTTTACCGAATGCGAATCGATTTCGCTGCCGGAAGAAGACGTGCTTCGAAAGCGTATTTCACACTGGGCGATTTACGCCGAAAGCCGCGATAAAATCGATACGCTGAAAAAGCTGATTGCCGCCCTCGACATACAAAAGATGCTTGTTTTTACGAGCCGCGGCGATCAAGTCGAAAACATCGCATCGAAATTGAAATATAAAAATATCGACTGCGAATCCCTCTACGCGAAAAAAGACAAGCAAAAGCGCAAGCATGCTCTCGACCGATTCAAAAGCGGAAGCTGCCGTATTTTGATCACGAGCGACGTCGCTTCCCGCGGACTCGATTTTCAAGGCGTTACGCACGTCGTTCAAATGGATTTAAACGACGACGACGATTTTTTCATCCACCGCGCAGGGCGCACGGGACGCGCGGGCAAAACGGGAATCAATATCGTCGTCGGGGACGAGTATGAAATGCGGCGCTACAGCGCACTCGAAAAGAGACTTAAAATCGTCGTCTATCCGAAAATGCTCTACCGCGGCGAAATCGTCGCGCCGGACGCCTTTTCCGAATAGTTGATTGAGGCTGCCATATCGTGTATAATGTAAAAACAGCTTTCACTTTGAGAGGGGACAGGTGTTTCTTAAAAGTCTCGACATTTTCGGCTTCAAATCCTTCGCCGACAGAACACATATCGATTTTTCGGACGGCATCACGGCTCTGCTCGGCCCGAACGGCTGCGGCAAAAGCAACGTCGTTGATTCGATAAAATGGGTTTTAGCCGAAAACCGCTCGAAAAATTTGCGCGCCGACAAGATGGAAGACATCATCTTCAACGGTACCGAACGCCGGCCTCCCCTCAACGTCGCCGAAGTGACGCTCACGATCATGAACGAAAACGGACTCATACCGTTCGAAGCGCCCGAAATCGCGATCAAGCGGCGGCTCTACCGTTCAGGTGAAAACGAATACTTTATCAATAACCGACAGGCAGGCCCGCGCGAAATACGCTCGCTTTTTATGGATACGGGCATCGGCAAAGCGGCCTATTCGGTCATGGAACAGGGAAAGATCGATCAAGTGCTTTCGTCGAAGCCCGAAGACCGGCGCTATCTCTTCGAAGAAGCGGCAGGCATAAGCCGGAGCAAAGCCGAGTGTGCGGAAGCCGAACGGGAACTTGAGCGCACGCGGAACAATCTTCAGCAAATCGAAATCGCGCTTTCGGAAGTCAAACGGAGATACGATACGCTCAAAGTGCAGTCCGAAAAAACGATCAAATACCGCGCGGTAAAAGACGAAATATTCAACGACGAACTCGATTTAACATTATTAAAATTAAAGAACTTCGTGCAGACGAAAGCGCAAAACGAAGAGCATCTCAAACAAGTCGAAAAAAAACGAGGCGATATCCGAAACGAAATCGAAGCGATCAGCAATACGCTTTCGGAAAACATGGACAAAGTAAAAGCCATGCAGGAAGAAGTGTATGCCAAGCAGGCGGATTTAATCGGCATTCAAAAGGAAAAAAGCGGCAAACAGGATCTGATACAGCAGTTCAACGTGCGCCTTTCCGAATCGAAAGAAAAACTCGAACAGCTCGAAGCGCACAAAAAAGCGATCGGAGTTCAGATCGATGCGCTGAACGATGAAATCGACGAAAAAAACGCGCAGCTTTACGAAAAGACAAAGCAGCTCGACGATATCAAAAAAAATATCGCATCATTCGGCAAACATATTTCCGACGCGGGAAGCCGCATCGACGGAAACGAAAAACTCGTCTCCGAATCGCAATCGCAAATCGAAGCGCTGCGTGAAGCACGCACGCTTTTGCAAAAAGATTTGACGGCGATCACCGAAGACATCGTCACAAAGCTCGACGCAAAATTAAAAGACGCGGGCTTTTCCGAAAATGCGATGAAAAACGCCAAAGAAACGCTCGACAACGTCATCGCCCGCTTGAAAATTTTTACGGCGGGACGCAAAAACATCTTTGCCGATTTTGCAGCCTCTCCATCGCGTTCCGCCGACGAATGCGTCAAAACGGTGAAGGAAGCATCCGACGCGTTTTTTGAAACGGGAAAGCTTGTCGCAGAACTTGAAAAAGCGCTCGACGATTATATGAAAGCCTCCCCCGCCTTTATTACCGAATTCCTCGCGCCCGAAGGGATCATGACAAAAAAGCGCGCCATCGATCAAAAGATTTCCGACAACCGTTCCCGCGTTGCCGGGATCAACGAACGCATAGCCGAACTGCATGCGGAAAATGAAAACCTTTCGAAAAAAATCGACGAATATAAAGAAACGCTCGGAAAGCTCAAAGTGAACGAAGCGCAGATGCACGAGCAGATCACGGCGGCCGAAGAGCAGGTATCGATGCTCCGCCGTACTTTGGTAAGCCAGCAAAAAACGCTTTCCGATACCGACGGAGAGATCGCTTCGGAAAACAAGCGCGCCGAAAATTTGAATGCGGAAATATCCGGCGCCGAAGAAGAGCTTTCGGAAATAGAAAAGCGCGGTCTCTCTCTCGCGGACGAGCTGAAAAAGCTCGACGATGCGATCGCCGCGTGCAATACGAGCGTGTCGGGAAAGCAGAACGCGCTCCGTCAAAAGCAGGAGGAACAAAATAAGCTGCAGGCGCAGTACGAGCGCATTTCGCTTTTGCTCGTTTCCTCCGACACGGAAATCAAAAACGTCAAACAGAATTTTCAGGATACGCATTCGCGCGATCTTATGGAATTCGAAGAGCGCATGTATAAAATCACAAAACCCGCCGCGGAAATTCGGGAAAAACTTTCCGACGCGAAAGAACGGCTGAAAGCGCTCGGACAGGTGAACTTGATGGCTGTCGAAGAATTCGCCGAAGAAAAAGAACGCTACGAGCGGCAGCAGACGAACTGCGAAGATACGAAAAAGAGCCTCGAAAATCTGCAGCGCGTTTCGGGAGAAATCAAATCGAAATCGTCCGAAATGTTTCTCGACACGTACAATAAAATCAAAAAGAATTTTCACAATATGTTCCGCCGCCTTTTTAACGGCGGAAGAGCCGAGCTTCGTCTCATCGATCCGGAAAACGTGCTCACGAGCGGCATCGACATCTACGCGCAGCCGCCGGGAAAAAAGCTCGAAAACATCGCTCTTCTTTCGGGCGGAGAAAAAACGATGACGGCCGTCGCGCTTTTGTTTGCGACTTACCAAGTGCGCCCTTCTCCGTTTTGTCTCCTCGACGAAATCGATGCGGCGCTCGACGACAAAAACGTTTCAAGCTTTGTGACGACGCTGCGCTCTTTTGCAAACGTGAGTCAATACATCGTCATCACGCATAACAAAAAAACGGTTATGGGAGCTACGACGATGCTCGGCATCACGATGGAAGAGTCCGGCGTTTCGAAAATACTTTCGCTCCGCCTCGACAAAGACATAAAGCTCGGCGCGGTCATTTCCGAAAGCAATGACGACTTTATCGAAGAAGACGTGCCGCCCGAAGAAGCGACCGTTCCGCCGAGGCCCGCAAAACGCATTCACAATCCCGACGGAACGATAACCGATCCCGACCGCGAGCGCGCAGTGAAAGAAGAAAAACGCCTCGAAAAAGAAGCGGCGCAAAAAGCGAAAGCCGCGGAGAAAAAAAGCGATGATCGGGAAAAGTGATTTTTTCGACGGTATCAAAGCTCTCTTTTACGGAAGGAAAAAATACGTCGCCTTCATTTCGGGTACGCTTATTTTGATGACGTGCATCGCGCTTGCAGTTTTTATCGCACAAAAATCGAAAAAGACGCGCAGAGCGCCCGTCGCCGAACGCACCTTTACGCCGACACAGGAACTCCTTGCTCCCGACGGTCCGCAGGAGCAAAAGGATTATATCGCCTCGCGCGAAGCAAAAGATGCGTGGAGCGATACCGATACGGATCGATGGTTTACGCCGCCTGAGGGCAAAGAGATGGAAGACCTGCGCCGTGCGAACGATAAAATCGTTTCGGATATATTGGGGGCCGCTCCGTGAAAAAAACGATCAAGCGAATGGCGGACGAACACGTCGGAAAGTTTCAAGGTTTTCGGAACTCGAAATTAATAATAGTAAAGCGCACCTCAAGTTTTGCACGCGAATCGATAAAAGCGTCGTTTACTGCTGCCGTCTGCCTGTCGATTTTTTTCGTATCCTGCGCGTCTCTTCCGAAAGACGAACGAGCAGGAGATAATCGAACGCAAACCGAAAGCGTCGCCTCTTCCCGCCAATCGGAACATCGTGACGGAATTTCGGAATCGGCGGAAAACGAAAATGCAGCAATACACGAAAACATCGGCGGCGCTTTGCAGAAGGATGAAAGCTCAAGCGCCGCCGGTACGAGTGAAAGCGTTCTCGCGGACGAAGCGAAAACGGACGGCGATTCGAACGAAGAGCGCGCCATGCCCGATACGGAAAAAGTGACAGATGCGGAAAGAATGCCGAAACAGGTCAAAACATCCGGCAAACTTGAAGATGCGTTTTCGAATGAGGAAAATCTTTCCGAGCGCATCCGAGGCGATCTTCCCGAAAAAAGCGAAGAGGCCATGCGCGGAAGTTCTGCCATAGACGAACCTGTCGTACGGGAAGGATTTTCGGAAAACGACGGTGCCGGTTTTACCGCGCGAAACGAAACGCATCCAAATCCGATTCAAAAAGACGCCGCACCGAAAGATGAAAGAGTCCCGACGGCGAACGCTGCAAAAGAAAATGCTGCGCAGATAGGTGCAAGCGCCGCGCAGACAAGTGCAAACGCGGCAGTCGGAAATACGAAACGAGCCGGTACGGACGCGGCACAAAAAAACACAAAGCCGACGAACGCTTCAGGCGAAACGACACGCTCGGCGCAAAATGTCCGCAGCGCGGAGGCAGCGCAAAAAACGAAGGGCGGTACAAGTGAGAAAACGATAAATCCCGCAAAAAGTGCGACCGATGATGCGCGGAGCACAAAAGACACAAATGTGGGCGCCGCCGATAAATCGGCAAGCAGTACGGACTCCTCGCGGGAACAGACGGATCCGCTCGACGGAATGGATGAAATCGACACGAAAATACTTCCGTCGCGATCGGTGCATATCGCAAAAAATCAATACCTCGATGTCGTCTATCCCGGAGGCGGATGGATCTATCTCGGAGAGACGGACGGCACGAAACTGCTTTCGTTTTTCGGAAAAAAACTCGGAGATGCCGACACGATTTTTACGCTCCGTGCAAAAAATGCCGGAAGAGCGATACTGCATTTTTACAAAAACGATATACTCACCGGAGACGCTATCGACGACCGGCTCGAAGTGATCGTCGAAGATAAAGTCGGAAGCGCAGCCGAACGCATCACCGCTCCTTCGTATGCGGACATCGTCCCGCCCCGTCCTGTCCGTTCGGAAAACGAAGCGGCGGAAGGAAGCACGGAAATCGCATCTTCTAAAGCTGCCGAAAACGGAACGAATCGCTTTTCCGAAACTGCAGGGGATGGTACGCAGCGTTTTTCGGAAACGACGGAAAGCCGCTCTCCGCTTTCCGGACGAACGGCAGATTCCGAATACGGAGCATCGGGCGAAAGTGAAAGCGGAGCTTCCGATACAACGCAGATGCAGCAAGCTTCGGCGGATGAAAACGATTCCGCATCTTCGCAAAGCGCACAAAAGCAAACAGGATCGGCTTCGGCAGCCGATCTCAGCGCGGACGACTACGCGCTCGACGAATCGGGTCTGCTTGAAAAAGCGAAAAGCGCATACGATGAAAAAAACTACGCGAGAACTCTCGCTCTTCTCGATCTGTTTTTTGTGCGTGCGACAAGCCGCATCGACGAAGGACTCTATCTCAAGGGACAAACGCTCGAAGCGAAATCCGCGCGGCAAAATATCAAAGGCGCGCTCGGCGCATACGATGAGCTTTTGCAAAACTGGCCGGAGAGTAAACAGTGGCAGTCCGCGCGCAAACGCAGCATTTATCTGAAACGTATGTACGTCGATATCCGATAGATGGAAACAACCGGCGGCTTTCGATTTTAATAAAATATCGATGGCGGCGATTGTTGATGATCATATCATACGGAGGAATATATGAAACGGTTTATTAAAATCACCATAGCGGCTATCGTGCTGTTTTCATCGCTGTCGTGTTCGCTCATAAAACACGAAGAAAAAAACGCGCGGACAATCACCGTGACCGGACGCGGCGTCGCGGAAGCGGAACCGGATAAAGCGTCCGTCGTCGTTTCGGTCGTAACGCAGGATTGGGTCGCGAAAACCGCTGCGGATCGGAACAGTGAAATCATGACACGCGTACGCGAAGCTCTTGTCGCTTCGGGAGTGAACGCAAACGATATAACGACGACGAACTACAGCATATATCGGCAGGAATCGTGGGATGGAGGGAGGCTGTCGATCGGGCGCTATCGTGTGCGGAACGAAATGAAGATCGTCGTGTACAACACCGCCATTGTAAGCGACGTCATCGATACGGCGATTTCCGCAGGAGCAAGCGAACTTACATCCCTCACGTTTACCGTTGCAGACGATACGGCTCTCGTTCGGGAAGCACGCATGCTCGCCGTAAGACAGGCACAGGAGACGGCAGCGCTTTTAGCGGGAGCAAGCGGCTGTAAAATCGGAGAAGCGATCACGATCATCGAAAAAAGCGATGCGGGCGACGTCAGTGCGGGGTACTACGACGCGCCGGCGGCGGTACGCGCTAAAATCGCAACACCGATATCGTCCGGAAAAATCGAAGTGAGTTCGACCGTCACGATCACGTACGCTTTGCAATAGCGCGCAGTAAAGTCGAAAAAACTGCAAAAAGCCGAAGTTCTTAGAAACTCCGATTATTAATTAACAAGGAATAAAATATGCTCGATTATAAATTTATCAAAGACAATCTCGAAGCGGTAAAACAAAATATCGTAAACCGCAATATGACGGCCGACGCCGATGAAGTCGTGCGCCTCTACGACGAGCGCACTGCCCTCGTTACGCGTCTGCAGCAGCTCCGGGAAAAGCGCAATGAAAACGCCGCGTTGATGAAAGGAAAGCTCGAAGAGGCAAAGCGCCGGGAGTTCATCGAAAAAGGAAAAGAGCTCAAAGATGCCATCGCGGATGCGGAAAAAACGTTGACGGAAACGGAAGCGAAGCTCGAAGAAGCGGCGCGGAAAATTCCGAATATGGCGCATCCGGCTTGCCCGATCGGAAAAGTCGATACGGAAAACCTCGAAGTAAAAAAAGTCGGCACGCCGCGCGTTTTTTCGTTCCCGCCCAAAGATCACGTGGCGCTCGGAGAATCGCTCGATATCATCGACTTCGAGCGGGGCACGAAAGTGTCGGGGCCGAAATTCTATTACCTCAAAAACGAAGCGGTCTTTCTCGAACAGGCGCTCATCATGTATGCGCTCGGCGTTTTGAGAAAGCACGGCTTTACGCCCTTCGTAACGCCCGACATCGCAAAGCAGGAAGTGCTTCAAGGCATCGGCTTCAATCCGCGCGGCAACGAATCGAACGTTTACTGCATCGAAGACGAAGGCACTTGCCTCGTCGCGACGGCGGAAATCACGCTCGGCGGTTATCACTCGGGCGAAATACTCGACAAATCGAAGCTGCCGCTTTTTTACTGCGGGCTTTCGCACTGTTTCAGACGCGAAGCGGGAGCGGCGGGACATTTCAGCAAAGGTTTGTACCGCGTTCACCAATTCGATAAAGTCGAAATGTTCGTGTACTGCCTGCCCGAAGAATCGGATGCGATACACGAAAAGCTGCGCATGATCGAAGAGGAAATCTTTACCGGACTCGGTATCCCCTTCCGCGTCGTCGATACGTGTACCGGAGATTTGGGAGCGCCCGCATACCGCAAATGGGATTTGGAAGCGTGGATGCCCGGCCGAGCGGACGAAGCGCATCCCGCAGGCGACTACGGAGAAGTGACGTCGACGTCGAACTGCACCGACTATCAGGCAAGGCGTCTCAACATCAAATACAAAGACGACGACGGCAAAAATAAATACGTTCACATGCTGAACGGAACGGCGATCGCGGCCGGGCGCGCGATGCTTTCGATCATCGAAAATTATCAAAACGAAGACGGATCCGTTACCGTTCCCGAAGTGCTGCGAGCGATATGCGGCTTCGATACGATAAGCGCAAAACGCGGAGCTTAAGCGATGACCGGCAGAGAACAAATTTCACGGCAGATCGCGTATTTATTGATCTTCATCGCGACGATTTTGCTTTTTGCCGTTTTGAAAATAACGGCGAGCGTCGTCATCCCCGTCATCCTCGCGATCATGTTTTCATTCGTACTCTTGCCGATCGTCCGCGGCATGAATAAAATTCACTTGCCGTGGATATTCAACATCGTCGTCGTCACGATTTTATTTGTCGTCGCCATCGCAGTCCTCGGTACTCTCGTATTCGCAAGCCTTCGTACGATCCTTTCCGAATATTCGAAATACGAATCGAAATTTCTTTCGATCTATAAATTTTTTGCAAATAAATTCAATTTGGGTTTCGATGCGGATAAAAGTTTTTTTTACAATCTGCAGAGCGCGCTCGGAGAACAGTTCAATATCGGTGTTATGATGCGCCGCATGCTGTTTTCGCTTTCGGCGAATATGGTGTCCATCGTCCGCAACATACTCGTCATCGTATTGATGTTTATCTTTTTGCTCGTCGAAATGCACGTCACGGGCGAAAAGCTCAGAGAAGCTTTTGAAGGACGAATGAAAAACCGACTTTTCGAAATCGTCAAGCGGACGATGACGCAAGTCGTGCGCTTCATTTCGATAAAATTTTTCATCTCGCTTGCGACGGGAGTGCTCGTCTATGCGTCGGCAAAAGTCGTCGATCTCGACTTCGCGATCGTATGGGGATTTTTTGCGTTCGTGCTGAACTTTATCCCGAACTTCGGTTCGATCGTTTCGGTCGCGGCGACATCCGTATTTGCGTTATTGCAGTTTTTTCCGCATCCCGCTCCCGTCATCTTTATCGTTGCGGGAACAACGACGGTCAATATGGTGCTCGGCAATTTCGTTGAACCGCGTATCGAAGGACACAACCTCGGCATTTCCCCCTTCGTCATCCTCGTCATGCTCTCTCTGTGGGGCTGGATGTGGGGCTTTGTCGGCATGATCCTCGCCGTCCCGCTCACCGTCATCATAAAGATCATCTGCGAAAACATACCGCTTTTGCACCCCGTTGCGATTTTGCTCGGGAACAAACCGCAGGACACACGGCTCGAATTTACCGTATACGATTCGGAAAACGGACAAAAGGAAGACGGCGAAAAGAAAACAGAGGAAGGCGATACGGCATCAAGCCGGTCACAGGTATAAATTTTTCGTCGCTTTTTCGTATATGAATCTCAAGTCTTCTTCCTGCAGCGACGTGTAGACGCAATCCGCGCACGTGCGACCTCCCGCTTCCGCACTGTATACTTTCGCAGGCGCGCAGGTAGCAAAGACATCGCGGCTTGCGACGGGGCCTTCGTGCAGTGAAAACGACAATTTGAGCGCGTATTCGGCACCGCGCGAAAGCTGAAAATTTTCATCAACGCTTCCGAAAACGATGCGCTCGTGGTCGACGTACAGGATATCGAGCGGTTTTACGCTTCCCGAAAAAGATTCGATTTTCGTGCGCCGTTCCGTGAGGTAGCGGCATATCGGAATGAGCTGCAGGCCGTTGCCCGCGTTTTTTTCCTTTTTTGCTTGGGCGACAAATCGTTCGAGATAAGCCTTTGCCGTCTTTTGCTGTTCGAGCGCGATCGAAGCCCACACCGGACGCGCGAAAAGTTCGTAGCCTTCGCAGGGCACGCAGTCGAAATTGACGGTCGCCTTATTGCTGCACGAATAATAGACCGTCGCGGAAAAATCGTAATCGTGCTTCGCTTCCGTATCTTTGATACGGCAAATCGCTTCGGGAACGACAAAGGCGAGTCCCGATTTTACCGAGCGCATTTCCGTAATAAAAAAAAGGCCGACACGGTTGAAATAAAATTCGATGCGAACGCGTTTTCCCGCAAAGCCGATCACCGACTGCGGCGGATTTTTTAATAAAATTATGCCGCTGCCGCCCGAAGCGAGCTGTTCGGCTTTGAGCGCGACGGGAAACACTGCCGACGAAAGCGGGTGTATCGCGTCTCCTGCCGCACCGTCTTTTTCCATCGGCGTTACGGTGACGGGAACGTTTCCGTCGATCAGGTATTGGAGTACGAGCTCGCGCTCTATGCCGGTTAAATTATTATTTTCCATTGACCCGCTCCCATTTCCGTATTTCGATATTACTGATCGTATAGGTTTCCCCGTCTTTTTCAAAATACAGCAGCACATCGATAAAGCCGCCTGAAAATCCGAAGCGCACGGGAACTTCCGCTCCCGCTTCGTCGATAAAAGGCGAACCGTAAAGCGATGAAGTAAAAAGCGGCGTTTGCGCGTCGGGAAAATCGAGAGCGAAATGCGTTTTCCATCCGCTTTTCAAATCGGAAAGAAAAAAGACGTATGAAAACAAATTTTCAGGAGCAAACGACGCGTCCGCACTCTCGTTGCGGGAAAGAGCTGAAACGAAAGCGTCGAGCGCGCTTTTCAGTTCGCTCGACATGAGAGTCGTATCGAGACTTGCAAATCCTTGTATGCAAGGATACACCGTTTCGGAGGACGAAAGAGAAGCGATCAGCGATTCGGGGCTGAGTTTTACCGAAGACGAAAGCACTTCGTTTGTTTCGATCGTCCGCACAAGGCGCTCTTTTTCAACTTCGCGCGTCCACAACGCATCCTCATCTTTTACGGCCGCTTTTGCGCGGAGCGTTTCGCCCGTATCGGAAGCGATGACGGCTTGATTGTCCGAACACGATGCGGCAAAAAAAACCGCAACGAGAACACCGATCGTCAATATTCGCACCGCACGCTTCATATCGATAAGCATAGCACAATTTTACGAAAAAATCCAAGCAAGTTTGAAGCGTAGTCGAACGTGCGCATATGAGGACAGGCACATGCGGCACACATAAAGCGGACACATCGGTAGATCGATGTGTCCGTACATCGGCGCGTTGAACAGAAGTATAAAATCTGCTAAAATATATTCCGTGTAAAATATCGAGGTAACGCTATGTCCCTAACGCTCACGGAAAAATTATTACAGGCGCACATCATTCCCGAAGCATGTCCCGATACGCGCTTTGTTCCGGGAGAGCCGATACGGAGAGGAGACGATATCGCGATCCGTATCGATCAAACGCTGACGCAGGATGCAACGGGAACGATGACCTATCTCCAATTCGAAACGATCGGCGTTCCCCGCGTCAAAACGGAACTCTCCGTTTCCTATGTCGACCACAATACGCTGCAAACCGATTTTAAAAATATGGACGATCACCGCTACCTGCAGAGCATCGCCGAAAAATACGGTCTCTATTTTTCACGACCGGGAAACGGCATCTGTCATCAGGTACACCTCGAGCGTTTCGGAAAGCCGGGTAAAACGCTGCTCGGCAGCGACAGTCACACGCCGACCGGCGGCGGTATCGGCATGATCGCGATCGGAGCGGGCGGACTCGACGTCGCCGTCGCAATGGGGGGCGGAGCCTTTCACTTGGCGATGCCGAAAATCTTCGGCGTACAGCTCACCGGATGCCTTCGAAAAGGCGTCAGCGCAAAAGACATCATCCTTGAAGTGCTGAGGCGGGAAACGGTAAAGGGAGGAGTCGGCGCGGTTTACGAATACTTCGGGTCAGGCGTCGAAACGCTAACCGTCCCGCAGCGAGCGACGATTACGAATATGGGTGCGGAACTCGGCGCAACCTGTTCCGTTTTCCCGTCGGACGCAAAGACGAAAACCTTTCTCGCATCGATGGGAAGGGCAAAAGATTGGACGAAACAGGAAGCCGACGTCGGCGCCGAATACGATAAAATCATCCAAATCGATTTGACGAAACTGTCGGCACTCGCTGCCCGGCCGCATTCTCCCGACGCCGTCACTGCGGTAAAAAATCTTTCGGGCAAACCGGTAACGCAGGTCGTCATCGGCTCGTGCACGAACAGCTCCCTCGACGATTTGGAAACGGTCGCAGCAATCGTCAAAGGCAAACACATCGCTCCGGGAGTCGAAGCCGGCATAGCGCCGGGAAGCCGGGCAACGCTCATGATGGCGGAAAAAGCGGGCATTCTCGGCACGCTCATCGAAGCGGGCTTCCGTATCCTCGAAAGCGCGTGCGGTCCGTGCATCGGCATGGGCTTTGCGCCGAACAGCGAGGGAGTATCGCTTCGCACGTTCAACCGCAATTTTAAAGGCAGAAGCGGAACGGCCGATGCAAAGGTCTACCTCGTCTCACCCGAAACAGCCGCCGCATCCGCGGTTACGGGCGTATTCACCGAAGCGGAAACGCTTTCATATACCGACCGTGCCTACGTGCGATCGAAGCGAGGGAGTCTTCTCGACGGAAACGACGCGCGGCTCGATGCAAAAATTATTAAAAAGGCGGCAAAGGATGAGGGTATGCTCATTCCCCCGCTTCCTCAGGAACAAGCGGAAAAAGTCGAAGTGCTCCGCGGGCCGAATATAAAAAAATGTCCGCCCTGCCCTCCGTGCGCATCCTCTCTCAAATTGCCGGTACTGCTGAAAGCCCGGGACAATATTTCGACCGACGATATCATGCCTGCCGGAACGAAAGTGCTTCCGTTCCGTTCGAATATCCCCGAGATAAGCAAATTCACTTTTTCGCGCATCGATGAAACTTTTTACGAGCGTGCCGAACGGATGCGTTTTTCCGGCTGCGTTATCGTTGCAGGTGAAAATTACGGACAGGGCTCTTCCCGCGAACACGCAGCCCTCGGCCCGATGTACTTGGGCGTACGCGCGGTCATCGTAAAAAGCTTTGCGCGGATCCATAAAGCGAACCTCATAAACTACGGTATCATTCCGATGGAATTTGCAAATCCCGCCGATTATGATATAATCAAACAGGGAGATACGCTTGAAATCGGAAATATCGCCGAAGCGCTGAAAACGGGATCTCCGTTCGAGATAGCCGTAAACGGGAAAAAAATCAACGGCACAAACGATTTAAGCAAGCGTAGCCGCGCGATCCTGCTTGCGGGAGGACTCGCATCCTATACCCGCAAGGGCGGAAATTAAATTAATATTAACAAAATGAAATACGGTTTTTGAAATGCGGGAGTTTTGCGGGAGGAATATGAAAGTTCACAACGTAATGGAAGAATTGGTAACGTCACGTGTCGCTCTCATGTATGAACGGCTCAACGAAACGAGGCCTTCATGGCTTACCTGCGACTGCGAAGATTGCCGGATCGATGCCGTAAGCTATGTGCTGAACCGCATTCCGCCGCGCTACGTCGTTTCCGGACGCGGTATCGTACATACGATGAACATCCCGATGCCGCAGATAAAAGCCGATATCGACGCGCTCACTATGGAAGCCATACGCGTCATCAATTCCGTAAAACGTCCGTATCACAAAGACCTTGCGCCGAGCGTACATTCGGAAGAATCGCAGATTTCCTTCAACTTCCCGATTTTTTCGGGGAACGTTTTCGACGGTGCGTCCTTCGAACCGCTCATCGACTGTACGATCACGCTTAAATGCGACGAGCACAACGCCGATATGATCGATAAAACGTGGTCAAATCCGTGTAAAACATACGCGGCGACGAACGGCTCATATTCCTTCTGGGTGAAACCTTGCAAAGCCGACAAAGTCGGCGAAAGCAAATACTTTACGTTTACGGTGGAAGTGAGTGCAAACGGTTATGCGCCTGCAAGTCATGCGTTCAGCATTCCTCTCGTAAGCGAAGCCGAGCAGCGAAACGAAGCCTGCACTTCTTACTCTCTGAAAATACAGGATCTGTTTTTATTTCGAAGCGACGTAAAAAATCCGATGGAGTGATCGGGAAACGCCGATAAGGGTAAAAGAACCCGTACCGAGCGTTCCCGCGTCTGTTTTGTCCGGTTCCGTTCGAAAGTTTTCGTTTCGGACAGAGCCTTGAACCTATCTGTTTTTTACCTGTCCGTAGCCTTTGAATTTTTCGATCACCCGCCCCATTTCGTCATCCGGCAGCACGAAAGGCTTTCCCGCGCACATCGCCCGGTACTGCACTTCGGCGCAAAATTCCATGCCGCGCGCCAAACCGAATGCCGAAGGCAAATCTTTTCCGACGGCAAGCATACCGTGATTTGCCAAAAGGACCGCATCGCTTTTTCCGATCGCTTCTTTTGCCGCTTCCGCCAATTCGATCGTGCCGAAAGTTCGATACGGAGCGCACGGAACTTCCGAAGTACCCGCATCCGCGACGACATAATGAACTGCGCGGATCGGCTCATGAAGACACGCAAGTACGGTGCAGTACATCGAATGCGTGTGTACGACCGCCCTCGCTTCGGCTTTCGCCTCGTACATCGCCGCATGAAGCGCCCATTCGCTCGACGGCTTTTTGTTTCCTTCGACGATTTTTCCGTCGAGATCGACTACAACGATATCGCTTTCTTTCGTATCGAAATACGGAATACCCGACGGACTGATGATCATGAGTTTTTTTCCAGGATCGAAAATGCTTATATTCCCGCTCGTCCCCGATGTGAGACGCTCCGTAATCAAACGCTTTCCATAATCGACGATCGCTTTGCGTTCTTCGTCATACATATCTGTCATACCTCCGTCGTCTGCCTTTTTCATCAATAATACTCATCCGTTTTCGTATCGAAATAGTCGTTCAGCGTATAGGGCGTAAAGACGCCTTTATCGGTTACGACGCCGCTTATCAAATGCGGAGGCGTGATGTCGAACGAAGGGTAGATCCCTTTGACGCCCGGAAGCGTATTCACCCTTCCGCCCGAACTCAGCACGAGGGACGGGTCTCTCTCTTCGATGACGATATCGCGCATCGTCATTTTATCCGCGTCCGGTATGCCCGTCACAAAATACGGAATGCCGAAGTGCTTTGCCAAAATCGAGATTTGAAACGTGCCGATTTTATTTGCAATGTGACCGTCGCGAGCGATGGTGTCTGCCGCCGACGTAAAGACGTCGATGCCTTTTTTTTGCATCGCGTAGGCGACCATATTATCCGTTATGACCGTCGTATCGAAACCCATTTCATAACAGCAGCTCGACGTAAGGCGCGCACCCTGCAGGTAGGGCCGCGTTTCCGCACAGTAGAGTTTCAACTCATTACCGTTTTTTTTCGCCGCACGCAGCATCATACCGACGATCGTTTCGCCGAAGCACTGCGTAAGTACCGTTCCGCCTTTCGGAAAAAGAGAAGCGAGGTATTCGCCGACTTTTTCCATCGTGCCGTAGCGGCGCTCAAGCGAATCGATTGTCCGCTCGAAGATCGCCTCACACACGTTTTTTCCGCCCGCAAGAGCGCTTTCGGCCGCTTTGAGGCAGCCCTCCGTGACGATGCTCATCCTGTTTGCCGTCGTCGGTCTTGCATGCGATATGTCGTGTGCCGCTTGTCGTAAAAACTCGAGCTGAGAAGCGGCGCTTTTGTCTTTTACTTCGTAAGCCGCGAGCGCCATACCCATACCTGCCGCCGTATAGGGACCTGCGCTTTGCGTAACCATATCGGCGATCGCCTGTGCGACTTCCCGATATGAAACGCATTCGACGAAATTTATTTCCGTAGGATAGATGCGTCTGTCCAATATGCGCACTTTTCCGTTTTCGTACCACGCGACGTTTTCGTATCTCAGCAAAAAGGGCAAATCGAAATCACACCGCTTCATAGTTCACCCCGCTTTACGCAGCCGAAAATATCGTTTGCCGCCTGCACGAGGTCGCTTCCCGATTTCATATCGTCCGGCCGCTTTATAAAGGTTTTCCCGAGCAGGATGAGGCTCCTCTCAAGCGGTACTTTCAGCGCGATATCCGTCACGGAAGTCACTTCCGACACTTTCGCATCCCCGACGACTCGCCTGATGATTTCCGTTCCCGCATAGCCTGCCGAATCGGCAAGTACGCTTTCCGTATACGCTTTTTTAAAGCGCTCGTTTTTATACAGAGGGAATTCGACAAGCTCATCGTATTTTTTTTCAAACTTCGTTTTAAACGAATCGAAAACGTCCGCAATCGTCTTTTGCAGCCACGATAAAAATTCCGCATTATCAGGCTTCGTCCAATACGCGTTCGCATACGCGAAAAAGAAATTTCCGATGACGTTTCCGACATCGTAGCCCATGGGACCGTAAAACGCGAATTCCGGATCGATTACTTTTATGCCGTCTTCATTTACGAAGATGGAACCGGAATGCAAATCTCCGTGAACGAGCGCCTGCGCGTGATTCATAAAATCGTCCCGAAGGCACGCGACGCATGCGTGCAGCGCTTTGTCTTTGTACAGCACTTTTTCGACAAAGCTTGCATTTTCCGGTATAATGACGTTCCGCTTTTTGTAATCCCAATACGGTTCGGTAAATACCAAATCTTCCGAAATATCGCAGAGTTCGGGATTCGTAAAAAGCTTGACGCGCTCTTTTTTTTCAGCCCTTCCGATAACCAAATCCGTCGTCGGAAGCAGCGTATCCGCAAGAAAGGTCGAAAGCTCATCGCTCAATGCCGGAAAAATTTTCCCCGCACCGAGCTCTTTGCGCAAATTCTTATACGCCGAAATATCTTCCATGGACAGTGCGAACATCGCTTCGTCGTAGTGATAGATTTCGGGCACAAAGTCGGGCGCGAGCGATTTTTCGATTTTCAAAATCTCCGCTTCGATTTTGTTCCGATGCATATCGAGCGGACGGCCGGATGAGCGGAGCAGCGTGTCCGCCTGTTTTATGACGAGGGACTTGCCGCTCGTTTTGCCGAACACTTTGAACACATAGTTGATATTGCCGTCGCCGATCTCCGTACAGCCGAGCTCTTCGTCCGCATCAAAATAGTCGAGCACCTCTCGCGCATATTCGACAGCCGTCCGTACGTCGAGTAAAAAATGTTTTGCGTATTTTTTTTTATCTGACATCATTGAAACGTGTACGCCGACGTACGGAGTATGTTTGGACGATGAGGGATTCGGACCCCCGACACCCTGGGTGTAAACCAGGTACTCTAACCGGCTGAGCTAATCGTCCGCGTATTTTTCGAGTATAAAGAAATGTGCACTTGCTGTCAACGGTAAAATCAGCCACTGACAGCCGTACAAAATCAGCGGCATCTCGTCAATGAACTGCGTCCCGTACAATCAACCGTTGTCGATAGTATCCGAGTCAAGTCGCTGCAAAGATGCATATCGGCAAGGAGAGCGCACGTGATTCTTTCGACATCGTAAGCGAAAATCCGAAGCGTTCCAAAAACGGCGCAACGCGCAAATCCGTCACAGCGCCTTCTCTTCGATATGCGATTCGATTTCGGTAAAATAGCGCACCGTCTTTACTTTCAGCTCTTCGCCCGCCTCATCGTCGCAGACGATCACGGCGTCTTTGTGCAGCTGAAGCGCCGTTACCGCCCATTGGTGAGAAATCGCCCCTTCGACGCCCTGCGCGACCGCTAAAGCTTTTACCCGTCCCGTCGCCATGATGACGACTTCATCCGCATCGCAGATGGTCCCGACACCGACGCTCAGCGCCTGAGTCGGAACTTTCGAAAGATCGCCGCCGAAAAACCGAGCGTTCGCATCGACCGTTTCTTTCGTCAGCGTAGCCGCGTGCGTGCGCGATGCGAGGGAAGAACCCGGCTCGTTGAACGCGATGTGTCCGTCGCTTCCGATGCCGCCGAAAAAGAGACGTATACCGCCGGCAGCTTCGATCGCTTTTTCATAAGCGGCGCATTCGGCTTCTTTGTCCTGTGCCGTCCCGTTCAATATGTGAATATTTTTTTTATCGATATCGATGTGATTAAAAAAATTGTCGAACATAAAATAATGATAGCTTTGCGGATGCTTGTCGTCGAGACCGACGTATTCGTCCATATTGAACGTGACGACGTTTTTAAATGAAACCTTTCCCGCCTTGTATAGTTCGATAAGCGCCCGATAGGTTCCGATAGGCGTACTCCCCGTCGGAAGCCCGAGCACAAAGGGATTCGATTCGCTCGGATTATAATCGACAATGCGCCGCGCAATGTGCTGCGCAACCCAAGCCGAACACGCATCGTAATCTTTTTTGATGATAACACGCATACAACCTCCCGTAAAAACGATAGTATTATTTATTAATTATTTATCGTCAACAAGTTAAAACGTATTCTTTATCGTGCGCCCCTGCACCATCACAAAGCGCAACACAAAATCCTTATCGAAGACGATGACGTCGCTGTCGTAACCGGGGACGAGCATACCTTTTTTTTGATACTTCATAATACGCGCGGGATTCGCCGATGCGCATTTTACCGCATCGCTCAACGGAAAGCCGAACGATACGAGATTCTTCAACCCGCGTATCATCGTAAGGGCGGAACCGGCGATGACGTCGTCCGATTTCCGATGAAAGCAGCCGTCTTTGAAAACGACTTCTTCGCCGTTCGCCGTAAGATGCTCGCCTCTCTCTTCGGTAGGAGTGAGCGCATCGGTGACGAGCACGATTTGATCGCTCGTCTTGTCTTTTTGTAAAAGTTTAAAGAGATCCGGATGTACGTGCACGCCGTCGGCGATGATTTCGCATGTCATTTCCGGATGGATAAGCACCGCTCCGACCGCACCGGGGTTCCGGTGATGCATTTGACTCATTGCGTTGAAAAAATGCGTCGCATGAAAAATACCCGCCTGCATACCTTCGACCATATTGCTGTAAGCGGCATCGGTATGTCCCGCCTGCAGCACGATCCCCTTGTCGATACACATAAGCGCGAGGCGTCGCATATCTTTCAATTCCGGGGCGACGGTCATATTGACGATATGCCCTTCGGAGGCTTCCCAAAGCCGCTCCATCAAATCGAGGTCGACGCTCCTTACCGTTTCGGGACGCTGTACGCCGAGTTTATACGGCGAAATAAAGGGGCCTTCGAGATGGATCCCCATAATCCTCGCGCCTCTTTCCTTTCCCATAGCGCGCACGATCGCTTTGATCGAGGAAATCATAGTCGCTTCGTCGGAAGGATACATCGTCGGATTGAAAGCGGTGACGCCGTAGTCTGCGAGGTCGTCCGACATACGGAGCATACATTCGGTCGTACAATCGTCCGTACCGTGCCCTTTAAATCCGTGTATATGCGTGTCGATCAAACCAGGTGCGACGTACATACCTTGCGCATCGATAAGGGCGACGTCTTTATCGAATGTCTTTTGACGAAAACGGTTTTCGGAAAATATATCGGCGATCTTCCCGCCGTCGATCAAAACGGCGCAGTCGCCCATCTGCGAAATGCCGTTCAGCACCGTCGCATTGTGTATGCATAATTTCATAGTAAAATAACAATAGCACAAATCTCGCGTTTTGCAAACCGCGAGATCGAGACATTTCGGACGATTTCACTCCGGACGTTTCGCGACTGGCTGTCGAAAAAGTAACGTTTAAAAGCGCCGCTGAAATGGCGCGGCACTTTTAACTGCAAGTTTGCAGAGCAAACCGTTTTCTTTTGAAAACTCGCCCATATACGTGTGCGCTTTTGCGCACTAACGCGGCATTTTCGGAAGTTGACACTTCCTGCAATGCCACGTGTATAGGAACCGACTTTTGAGACAGCCCCTGTGCTCTCCTGCAAATCCGTGTTATACTCGCCGTCATGGAACATGCTCCTTCGATGCGCAGCTTTGAAAGATGGCTCGATTCATTTATCAATTTCGAAAAGCTTCCGCAAAAAAATATGTTTTGGCTCGACACGATGCGTTTTTTTTGCGAACGGCTCGGACATCCCGAAGCCTCATCCCCGTGCTTTCACATAGCCGGTTCAAAGGGCAAAGGCTCCGTTTCAAAGATGATCGCATGCATTTTGCAGGAAGCAGGCTTTTCCGTCGGCATCTACACTTCTCCGCACGTGAGCGATTTCCGAGAACGCATCGCGACACCCGGCGGCTTTTTCGAGGACGCGGTCTACAGTGACGCTGCAGCGGAATTGATGCATGCAGTGCAGTCGGCACAAAGCGAAAAAAAAATACCGCGCACCCTTACATGGTTCGAACTTGTGACGCTCTACGCGTTTTTGTGCTTTCGCCGAGCGCGCACCGATTGGAACGTATTCGAAGTCGGATTGGGCGGAAGGCTCGATGCGACAAACGTCGTCACGCCGAAACTCTGCTGTATCACGCCGATCGAACTCGAGCACACCGAATACCTCGGCGATACGCTTGAAAAAATCGCCTCCGAAAAAGCGGGCATCATAAAACCTTTCGTTCCCGTCATCGTTTCGCATCAGACGACACATTCTGTCTACCGGATATTTCAAAAAACCGTCCAAAAAGCTGATACGTCGTGCACTTTTGTGGACGATATGATACGATTTCGAGAAATTTCGTATACAAATGATTGCCGTATGAACCTGTGTTTCGAAAGCCCTCTGTTTTCCCGTCCCGTGCAAACGACACTGCGTATGCTCGGCTCGGTGCAGGCACAAAATGCGGCTCAAGCCGCCCTCGCGGTAAAAACGGCACTGCCCGCAATCGATGAGGCCATTATCGAAAAGGGACTCGCAAAGGCAAGCCTCCCCGCCCGCTTTGAAATCATACCCTGCCGCAATGCCGTCGTCGTCTTTGACGGAGCGCATACGGTCTTGAGTATGCAAAATACGCTTGACGCCCTCACTTCCCTCTTCCCGTCCCGCCCCCGTCATCTGCTTTTTGCCCTTGCCGCCGACAAAAATGCCGAAGCGATCGCCCGCCTTTTTCGCGGCACATTTCATTCGATCACGTTGACAAAACCGGGATTTACAAAACACGGCGACATAGAACGCGCAGAGGCCGCCTGTAAAAGCGCGCACCTTTCGTTCACTTGTGAAATCGATTTTGAAAAAGCGGTACAAAGCGCATTCGAAAAAGCCGAAGCCGCTTCCGCCGTCCTGCTCGTTTCAGGTTCTTTTTACCTTGCCGCCGATGCGAAGCGCATTATGAATTTTTGTTAATGTTCCGCGCTTCTTTGTAAAAACGCATGAGCACGCAAAACATCATTCATCTTTGTTTGGTATCCCCTGCCCTGCGATTTGTACCATTCGAGAACATCGGTATCGATCTGCAAATGAATTTCCGTTTTTTTCGCTTCGCACCATTCGGGATGAACTTCATACCATGGACGAAATTTTGCGAGTTCCTCTTTGGTCTGTTGCGGGCAATCAGGATCGTCTTCTGCAGTACCGGCACGAACCTGCGCTGCTGCGCGGCGGATAACATTCTTTTCCTCTTCGGTAAGCGGATTTTTTTTCACTTCATCGAGTGTCATAGTTATTAAAGTATTCATCGATTTCCTCCTTTTCCGCAGGACGCGCAGAAATAATTCTGACTCTATTTTCATCCACTTCCGTATAAACAACAAAAAGAATATCATCAACCATACCGATTACATTCCATCGCTCTTCATCGAATGTTGAATGCTGTGAATCATATTTTTCAATACGTTTGTTGTCGGAAAAAACTTTAACCGCTATTCGGAATGAGATCCCGTTATGTTTTTCAATGTTGTGCTTTTCTTTATCCGGATCCCACTCAAATGATAACACCTTCCGCATCCCCCGCCGCTATCAGTATACACCATAATCGTGTACGCAAACAAGATTTTCCGCGCTACACTTCGACGCGCGGCACGCGCTTTGCGATGCCCGTCAAAATCTCATACGAAATCGTGCCGGAAGCCTTTGCAATGTCCGCCGCCGTCTGCAGCGCACCGGAATTTTCAGGGCCGAATATGACGGCTTTATCCCAACGGCGGACGCCGCCTGAGCCGACATCGACCATACACTGATCCATGCAGATGCGCCCGACGACGGGATAGTTTTTTCCGTTTATCGCGACGCACAGACCGGGAGACAAGCTCCGCGGCAAGCCGTCCGCATAGCCGATCGGAAGCGTTGCGAGGACGGTATCGCATTCGGCCGTCCACGTGCGGTTATACGAAACCGCCTCCCCTTTTTTTATCGATTTAATCGCAACGACTTCGCTTTCAAGAGCCATCACGGGTTCGAGCGTACACGGCTTTCCCCGCTCGGCACAGTAAGCGCCGTCGATGCTCCCGTCAAAATAGCCGTACATAACGATCCCCGGTCTCACCATATCGAGCTGCATTTCCGGCCGGTCGATCAGCGCCGCAGACGCCGCACAGTGTCTGATGCCGGGGTCTATACCTTCATCTTCGATCGATTTGACGGCGCACATAAAATGCGAAAATTGATCGTCCGTATACCGCCTCGCCGCCTCATCCGTTTCATCCGCCGAAGAAAAATGCGTACACACCCCTCCGAGTGCAAGGCGGGGCAAGTTTACGATGCGCTTTGCAAAACGTGAAGCTTCATCGACGGAGCATCCTATGCGGCGCATGCCGGTATCGACTGCAAGATGTACGGGAAATTTTCCGGCAGCATATTTTCCGGCAGCGACGTTGAAAAGTTCGGCATAGGCTTCGTCGCACACGAGGGGGGTAAGCTTATACGAAACGGCGTCTTTCATCTCGTCGGGCGCACATAAACTCAAAAGCAAAATCGGAGAGGCGATGCCGCTTTCACGAAGCTCGATCCCTTCGTCTACGGTCGCAACCGCGCAAAACGATGCGCCTGAAGCGAGCGCCGTCTTTGCGGCAAAAACCGCGCCCGAGCCGTAACCGTTCGCTTTCACCGCCACGCAGATTTTCACATCGTTTTTAATAAAGGATTTAACGACGGAAAGATTGTGTATCAAATTGTTTTTATAAACGACCGCCCTCGTACTTCTCATAGTACGCCTATTTTAGATAGACGGCGCATTTTGAGCAACAGGGCAAGCGGGAAATTTGACAATCCGAAATCCTTGAGATTTTTTCAAAAAGACGATATACTGTATAGATGAATGACGACTTTTGAAATTACAGGCTTATAATCGGCGATATCCCGCCCGCCTTGCCGCGGTCGAGTTCTTTGAGCGAAATTCCGTTTTCAAACGTATTGTGCATTCGATTTTTAAATTAATAATTTCGACAAGGGTTCCTATGGTTGTTTTAATAAAAAGATACCGTTCGATCGTTCCGGCGGTATTGCTTTTTTCGGCTTTTTTATCCGGTGCGCATGCATCGAAAAGAGGCGCAAAATCCGCACTTCCCCTACCGGCCGCGGAAGGCGCACTTGAAGCGCCGAGTCCTGCCGATATCGAACAAAACGAATTTTTGACGAGAATTTCCGGCATCGCTTTGAACATCGTTTCTTTTCCGAAGCAAACGGTAAAGCACGTCCCTTTTACGTCGGCGTATACGCTCCTCGTAAAAGACGCTGAAGAAAAAGAGGTTTCCGGCATGCCGATCACGGTTTCATACCCCGCATCGCGCACGGACGATTCGATCGTCTACGACGAAATCGTTTTAACGACGGACGAAAACGGACGCATCGAATTTATGCCCGAAGTTCCGACTTCGTCGTTCAACGCGGTCGTAACCTTTTATCCGACACCCGTCAATTCGAATCCCGAAACCGTCAAAGCCGCCCGTGCCGCGAGCGTTACGGCACCTTACAAAGTCCGAACCGATTTGGCAAAAAAAAGCGGCATCCTCTACGTATTCGATTTCGATGAAAACGGACGCGCACTTACCAATTCGCGCTACATCCTGAGAGACTTTATCAATTCCGGCGTCCGATCGGGAAACTCTCCCATCCCTTCCCCAAATTATCTGAATCAAAGCATCGCATCTCTTTACAAAGCGACGCGCGCCATCGTCGGAAATTCGGCCGGTTTTATGGTATCGGGTTCGGTAAAATTCGCCGCTCCTTCGGAACGCAAAGATGACGGCACCTATGCGTGCACACTCGTCGCCGACATTGTATGCATCGATATGCAAAACGGAGCAGTGTTATATAAAACGCGGCAGACGGCATCGGAAACGGGGACATCGCAGTATCTCGCCGTCGAAGCGTGCCGCAAAAAAATCGCTTCGCAAACGGTGCAGGCGATACTCTACGGAATGTAACGATAAAATCGATATTATTAATTTTCGGAAGGATATGATATGAAGTACACCGACACGCGAGAGGCAAGCGTAAAAACCGATTTTCGAACCGCCGTAATGAGCGGCATGGATCCCGTAACCGGCGGTCTCTATATGCCCGAATCGTTTCCGCACATCGATCGGACCTTTATCAATAAAACGCCCGCTCCGTGTTTCCGCGATATCGCATTCAATATGGCAAAACCCTACGTCGAAGGCGAAATCCCGGACGACGAACTCAAAGGTATCATCGAAGACGCATATCCGTTTTCGCCGAAACTCGTTCCCCTCGATTCGATCACCTATGTGCTGGAACTCTTTCACGGACCGACATGCGCGTTTAAAGATTTCGGCGCACGTTTTATGGCGCGCGTCATGTCGTTTTTTAATAAAACCGAAAAGGGTACGCTCCACATCCTCGTCGCAACTTCGGGCGACACGGGAAGCGCCGTCGGAAGCGCATTCCACAACGTGGCGGGTCTCGACGTGACGATCCTCTACCCCGAAGGAAAAGTGAGCGCCCTGCAGGAAAAACAGCTTTCGACCTTTACCGGAAACGTACGAGCGCTCAAAGTGCGCGGTACTTTCGACGATTGCCAAAAACTCGTCAAAACCGCCTTTACCGATGCCGAATTGCGAAAAACTTTTCGCCTCTCTTCCGCAAATTCGATAAACATCGCGCGCCTTTTGCCGCAGAGCTTTTATTATATGTACGCTTCTCTCGCTTCTCGCGACAGAGCAAAACTCGACAGCAAAATCGACGACCCTGCCGTCATCATGTCCGTTCCGTCCGGCAATTTCGGAAATCTCACATCGGGTCTCATCGCACGCGAAATGGGAGCGCCGATCACCGGTTTCATCGCCGCAACGAATACGAATCACACCGTTCCCGACTGGATCGCCACCGGAGAATACCGCGCGCGAGCGTCCGTCGAAACATACGCAAACGCGATGGATGTCGGCGCTCCGAGCAACTACGAGCGCATAGCCGCAATGTATTCGCTTGAACAAGTGCGGCATCTCTTTGCATCGTACTGGCTCGACAACGACGGCATTATGAACGCCGTCCGATCGTGTCACGCAAAAACGGGGTACATCACCGATCCGCACGGAGCGATAGCGTGGAAAGCGTGGGACGACATCAGAAGCGGCTCCATGCAAAATCTCATGGGCGGCATCAAAGGCTCAAGCGAAAAGCCCGGTCTCACGCCGAACATCCCCGATTGGGCGCGCTTCGTCACGGAAAAAAAGAGCGTCGGCATCATCCTTGAAACGGCCGATCCCGCAAAGTTCAGCGAAACCGTCGCCGAAGCTTGCGGAAGAGAGCCGCCCATGCCCGATAGGCTCATGCAAGTGATGCAGCTCCCCGACAACGCCGTCCCGATGGAAAACGATTACGAAGCGTTCAAATCGTGGCTCACGTCGAATCTGGCGTAAGTCGCAAGGCTTTGCAGCGTGTGCCTGCCTCCAAGTGCGTGAGGAACGGCGGGGCGCCACAGTACAGCAAACTCCCCGATACAAACTCACCGCACCGTTGACACGCTCCGCCGTTTTCGATATAGTGGTATCACTTTTGCGGTAGTCGTATAACGGCTCATTACCCCAGCCTTCCAAGCTGGAGACGAGGGTTCGACTCCCTTCTACCGCTGAAGAAAAGAGTTTGCGAGTTGCAGACTCTTTTTTATTTTAAATATGATTCCTGCTTTTCAGATAAGGGAGTCGAAGCGAACGAGCGCCGAGCAAAGCGAGGAAGAGGCGGCAAGGATGCCGCCGGAAGCGAGTAAGCCGGCCTGCAGGGAGCGCACAGGATGTACGCGACCGAAAGGCGACTCCCTTCTACCGCTGAAAAAAAGAGTTTGCAAGTTGCAGACTCTTTTTTATTTTAAATATGATTCCTGCTTTTCAGATAAGGGAGTCGAAGCGAACGAGCGCCGAGCAAAGCGAGGAAGAGGCGGCAAGGATGCCGCCGGAAGCGAGTAAGCCGGCCT
>NZ_JAFEVM010000060.1:0-7606 GCF_016901105.1 Treponema sp. Marseille-Q4523
CGAAAAGACGGCAAGGATGCCGTCGGCAGGCACTGTGTCCGGTTTTGCGGTAAAAAATACTTGACATATACTATCAAATATGATAGTATATAAACATGGAAGCGCGATACACCGTTACCCTGACATCTCGTACAAAAAAAATGATCACAAAAATGCCGCAAGCAATACAGGAAACATTTGCGCTTCTCGTCGAAGATATACAGAAAAACGGCGCAATCAGAAAAAATTGGCGAAACTTTTCTGAACTCGGAAAGAATCGATATCATTGTCACTTAAAGTACCATTGGGTCGCTTGCTGGACATGGGAAAAAGGAACTTTTACAGTAGAGGTATATTATGCAGGTAGTCGTGAAAACGCCCCGTATTGATGTGAAAGTAGCCGGTAAAGGCATTAACGCATTTATTCGTATCTTAAAAAAGAATATCCCCGACGTGCAAATCATTGATGACGATACTCCGCAGAACATCGAAGAGTGGGATTATTTCCAGAAGATTAAAGCGCGTCTCACTCCCGCAAAAGTGCTTAAAATTCGTCGTGAAAACGCGAACCTGACGCAAGCCGCCCTTGCCGAAAAGTGCGGGATCGCGTCCGCAAATATCGCACGTATGGAAACGGGCAAGCGCAGCATCGGCGCAATAAGCGCGAAAAAACTTGCAAAAGCGCTCGGCTGCGACGCGGGGGATTTTTTCAGATAAAACGACACACCCGATTTATTTTCGTAACCGCGCAACTACACGGATACACAGATCGTGAAACTCTTTTTCCGTCATGCCGTATTTTTCCGCGAACTCCGAAGCAACGACATCTTCATCTGCCGTATCATCCTTAAACAATGCGGTATCGAAATCGGCGTATATCTCCGCTTCTCTTTCCGTAACCGCATTCGGCCAGTACGGCTCTTCGATCTCATTGATAATTTTCATCGTCCGGTAATTGCCGGTTTGCACATCCATCGCCTTGCCCCAGTCTCCGTCAGGCGCGAAATCGGCATAGCCCATGACGATGCCGTGATAAATAAGGCACTCGTAATCGTAAAACACGACCGATAAAGCGTTGAACGGCGTCCGCCGCTTCGCAGCCTCAAAAACCGTGTATGCGATTTCAGTCAGCTCCGCCTTTGTCGGCTCTCCCGTTACAACGACGTTGTACACATAGCGTTTGACCGTCGGAAACGATACATCCTTTGTCGACGCGATGCGATACTTCCCTTTAATTTCAGGCGGCACGACGTATTCTTGCACCGGCGGTGTTCGTTGTATCTCTTGCACGGGTGGCGTTTCCGCTTTTTTCTTTCCGCCGGTAAAACAGTTTCGAATTGAGCTGACGGTATAGCTTATCATGATAAAAAACATGATTACAGATAAGCAGCCGGTATCTGTCGATTTTTTTGTACTCATAGTCGCCCCCATCGTAAAATAAATCGCGCACTAATGCGGCATTTCCGAAAGCTGATACTTCCTGCAATGTCGGATTTTGAGAAATGTTTAACCGAACCGTAATATACGCAGTATCCCTATTATATCAGCGAACGTATTGCGTTACAAATCGATTTTAATTATGCATAAATATGCTATTTTATCGCATATTTATACAATCGAATCGTCAGGCGAAAATCGCGCCGCCCTCTCTTAAAACAGGTCGATTTTCCGCACTTTTTTGCAAATTTCGGAAAAAAATTATTAATTTTTATTACCCGCGTCATTGCATAAATATACGGTTTTTTGCGAAATTCTTTTTGTTTTGCTCGCTTGAAAAATCACTAAAGGTGAGTTTTTCGAGATGCTCATAAAAAGGAGATGTCCGCAATCAGCTTTAACGTTCATATAACGAGATGCGTTGCGATATTCGATTTTAGCATGATCTTTGTCTCCTATTTTATCATACGTCAATGCACGAATCTTATAAAATTCGGAATTGCAAAAATTAAAACTGATATCATAATTAAAAATACATGCATTGAAATCGGAAAGCGCTTTTTTATATTTTTCCAACGCATAATAACACAATCCCCGTCCATACAGAAAATCGGATTTTTTTATTATTTTAATTGCGCGATTATAATATATTACAGCTGTTTCATAATCGGCATTGCAATAATACATATATCCCATACGCTTATAAATTTCCGCATCGGCGGTTTGCAGCGCATACGCTTTTTTATAATATACAAGCGCATCATTATACATATTTTTTATAGCGGAGATATCGCCTAATACCGTATAAGCGTTTTTCAGCATAACAGCGTCATCGGACAACAAAACGAATTTTGTCAAATCAGATACCGACATTTCCGTATCGCCGGAATCGAAAAAGAACATACCGCGTTTATACAATGCAATCGGATCATCAGGATTTTCGGAAAGCACCTTATTATAGTCGAGAACGGTTTGTATGTCTCTATCGTGAAGCGTTTGTAATTCTTCGTTCAATTCAATCGCGGCAGCATCGTTATCATTATCTTGTAGAATCCTTTTCACATCGCGAAGGGCGGCATCGTAATCACGCATATCGGCTAAGACAAGAGCCCTGTTTAACAATAAATTTTTATCATCCGGATTTTTTTTCAAGAGATAACTTAAATCATCGACGGCATTTTGCATATATAATGTCCGGTAATAAATAAGAGCGCGTTTTAAACGTACCGCATCATCATCCGGATATTGAAACAATATTCTCGAATAGAAATGAACGGCATCTTCATAGGCTCCAACTTCGATCGCCGTCTTTGCACCTCTCATAAGGATATCGACGGCTCCGTCCGACAGTGTAAGCGTTCCGCAAGAAGACAATATCGTTGCCGCGGCTATAATAATGATAGTTTTTTTCATCCCTTTCCTCTTAGAGTTACATAACGCGACACATAATTTACGGTATATATTATATGCACCGCAACCGACTCCCGCTCAGTCTTCCCGTACGCGGTACACGCCCTTCGTTTCGCACACAAAGCGTTCTTCGAGCAAACGAAGGGCGGCTTTTTCCAAGCGTGAAAGAGAGATGCGCTCCGAGCGCGCGATTTCCGAAAGCGTGGCCGATTTTTTTTCGGTAAGCTGCCGAACGATGGCGCCGCGCGCTTCGCGGAGAGAGCCGCGAAAAGGAGACTGCCGCACGTAGTGAGCACTTTTTTGCGACGGATTTTGCACGCGTTTTTTAAGCTCGGCTCCGTAATCCATGAGAGCGTAATACCATTCGCGTACATTCGTTTTGTCGAGCGTCAGTTCGACGAGAGGAAGAATTTCCGCATCGGATACTTTTTCGTTTGTGTTTCCGAAAAAGAAAAAAATAAACACGGAGCGGATATTCGTTTCGATAAAGACTTCGGCTTTGTTAAACGCAAAGGCCGCTACGGCGCCCGCCGTATACGGTCCGATCCCGGGAAGAGATTCGAGGAGTTTTCTCTCGCGCGGAAATTTTCCGCCGTAAGAAGCGCATACTTCTCTGCACGCTTCCTGCAGATACTTCGCCCGCCTGTTGTAGCCGAGTCCGTTCCAATACGCAAGCACATCCGAAAAAGGCGCCGAAGCGAGAGAGGGCGCATCGGGAAAGGCTTCGATCCACGCTTCGTATTTCGGAACGACGCGAAGCGTCTGTGTCTGCTGCAGCATCATTTCCGAAACGAGTATTTTGTACGCGTCGTGCGTTTTCCGCCACGGAAAAACCCTCGCTCGCTCTTTATAATTTTTAATAATCGCCGCTCGAAAATCGTCGACCGCGTCTTGAGTCAATGTCATGCGTTTTTCGTCCCGCAGCCGCTCAATCGATTTTTTCGACAAAGCCGCGCGATACCAGCTCTAAAAGGATATCGTCCGCGATCTCTTTAGGAGTTTTACGTTCGGTGTCGATGACCATATCGGCTACTTTTTCGTAGGCGTCGTTGTCGATACCGTAGATTTTTTTATAGCGCTTCGTATCTTCTCTGTCGCGCATCGCGGTAAAATCGGCGATACCCTGCAAATCGCCTCCTTCGCGTTTGAAGATGCGCCGAGAACGCGCGAGGTCGCTCGCTTTGAGATAGACTTTTATATCGGCTTTTTCGAGCATCCAAATCGCAAGGCGAGAACCGAGCACGCAGGATTCTTTTTCGGCGAGTTCCACTTGATGCGTGTCGATATATCTGTCATAGCCGTCGTCGTTTTTCGCGTTTTCGATAACCTGTTCGAGCGTAAGCCCTCTTTCTTCGGCGAGCTGACGGAACGTATAATTGACAAGTTTGATGCCGAGAGAACGCGCAATGAGCGAGCTCACCGTCGTATTGCCGCAGCCGGATTTTCCCGAAACTGCAATGCGGAGTTCCCTGCCGTCTTTAATTTTATACCGTGCCATACATTTTCCTTATATTTTCCTTTTGTCGATTATTAATTTATTCGACGTTTCGAGCCTGCTCGCGTATGTTTTCGAGGGCGTCTTTTGCGGCGATCACTTGGGCGCTGACGTCGGCGAATTGGCTTTTGCTGCCGATCGTATTGATTTCCCGGTTTATCTCCTGACACAAAAAATCGATTTTTTTGCCGGGAGCGGCGTTCGTCAGCATTTCGTTTTTAAGCGCTTCGAGATGGCTTTGCAGGCGGACGACTTCTTCGTTTATCGTATACTTTACGATCATGGCGGCGGTTTCGGTCATGATGCGCTGCTCGTCGGCAGCGTCTCCCAAAAGTTCGTTAAATTTTTGCACAATCTGCTTTTTAAAAAGAAACTCCATTTCCGGCTGCCGCTTTTTAAAAAAATCCGCGGCATGGAAAAGCGTTTCGAGTTTTTCTTGTATGTCGCAGGCGAGATTTTCTCCTTCCCGCTTTCGGTCATTGCAAAAGGATTCGAGAGCTTCGGTAAAAACCGGAAAAATCATATTCCGATATTTTTCCATGTCATAGCTCATTTCGGTTTTGAGCACGCCGGGCTGCGAGGCGACGATGGAAAGGATGTCATTCTTTTGCGCACCTACAGCCGATGCAATATCTAAAATCGCACGGGCATAAAACTTTGCGGCGGGAATATCGGCGGTAACGATGCAATCGGGATCCGTTTCTTTTACGCGGATAAAGACATCGACTTTTCCGCGCACGACTTTTTCGGCGATCGCTTCGCGGAAACGCTTTTCGAGCCGATTCAAATACGGCGGGAGGTTTATCGTTACATCCAAAAATCGCGCGTTTACGGATTTTATTTCGACCGAAACGGAAGAGTCTTTGTTTTCCGCTTCGCTGTAAGCATAGCCGGTCATGCTCGTCATAGCGCATCCTTGCACGCGGCAAAAAGAGCGGTACCGAGTTTCCAGTTGTCGCCCGCGCCCATCGTTACAAAAAGACAGCCGTTCGGAAAATCGGGTGAAAGCGGTTTTGCCAATTCTGAAAGCGCAAAGTCTTTCGCGTCGAGCACTTCTTCAAAATAATGAACGTTTCCGTGATGCGCTTTTGTCTTTTCGAAAAGCGCTTTTCCGGTAACGCTCCCCCCTTCGGCGCTTTCGCGAGCGGAAGCGTATATTTTATGCAGGATCACTTCATCGGCATCGGAAAAAGCCGAAGCGAATTCTTCGAGGAGAGATGCAGTGCGCGTATAGGTATGCGACATAAAATCGACGATGATTTTTCTGCCGCCGTAAAATTCGCGGAAACCTTTGAGCGTCGTTTTGATCGCCGTCGGATGATGACCGTAATCGTCGATAAAGACGACGGAGTTTTTACCTGCGAACGCTTTTCCGATAACTTCACTCCGCCGTTTTCCGCCTCTGAAATTTGCAAGGCCGCGTACGATCCGCTCGCGGTAGAGATCGGGATCTTTTCCGTCGCTTTTAATAATTTCCCGCACGAGGGCGGAAGCCGCGCACGCGTCGAGCACTTCGTGTTTTCCGGGAACGTAAAGAGAAGCCTCTCCCAAAAAGCCGATCGAAAAATGCTGCGCTTCGTTTTCGGTTTTACCGATCGTCAAGCGGTAATCACCTTGCGCGCTTTCCCCGTAGGGGATCATTTCGATGTCGCCCCTCTTTTTATATGCCGCTTCGGCCGCTTCGACGGCGCCCCTGTCGTCCGCGCAGTAGATGAGGGTGCCGCCTGAGGGCAGCTTGCAAATAAAATCGATAAAGGCGTTTTTTATATCTTCATAGGTCGGATAATAATCCTGATGATCGCTTTCGACGCTCGTCAAAATTATCTTTTGAGGATGAAAGGACATAAAGTGGCGCCGGTATTCGCAAGTTTCCGCGACAAAATAATTGCGAGATTTTTTTATGTCGTAAGTTTTCGTCGTCATCGTGCAGCTTTCGCCGAAAGAGGCGATGGCGGAGCCCGCAAGCACTTGCACGGGGATATCCGTTTCTTCGAAAATCGTTCCGACGATTCCGGTCGTGCTCGTTTTACCGTGGACGCCCGAAACGGCGGCGCTGTAAGACTGCGCGGAAACTTCTCCGAGCGCTTCGGTGTATAAAAGACAGGGTATGCCGCGCGAGCGCGCTTCGATCAAGTCGGGATTTTTTTCGGGATCGTATGCCGATGAATAGATGACGTAATCGATATCGCCTGTGATGTTTTTTTCCGAAAACGCTCGGGCGCGTATGCCGAGCTTTTCGAGGACGGCGTCGGTGTAAAACCTTTCCGCGACATCGCTTCCGGTTATAAGGGCACCGCGTTTTTTGAGGATTTCGACGAGGGCCGCCATACCGGTGCCTTTTATGCCGACGAAGTGAACGCGAACGCCGGTAAAATCTTTCGGAAGAGAAATCGATGACATGGCGCTATTTTAGCACAAGCGCAAAAAACGCACAATGCGGAGAAAATGCGAAGATGCGAATAGAATAAAATATATGTACAATAACGCTTGCCCCTCAACGCAAAATCTTCATATCCATACATGAACATTATAAATAGTTTTTTATGTCTTATTTTATATTATTTCTTATATCTTTTATTAAGTTTGACAAAGGACGAACATAATCTTTTGTTCCTTCATTTTTTGAATACTTTATATATGCTTGACTGTCATCTAAAAGATAAAATCTTTGTCGTTGACTACCAAGCGTAACAATTTTGTCGTCAGATAAGTCATTATCTAAGGTAATCAAATGCCATATTTCTTTTATTTTCTTTTTAGACAAAATATCAGTGCTTAATGAAATTTGCTTCCACCGTTCTCGCAATGTCCTTTTACAGCTAATCCCTATAGTCCAGCCGTCCTTACATTTAAACCATTTATCGACTTCAAAATCAAAATCCAAATGTTCAGGTCCTTCTGAAGACTTAAATTTATAAAAATCAAACAAAAAACTTGTTACATCCTCTAATGACTTCCCTCCGCGAGATTTTCTTTTTTGCCCTAATCTCCTTTCAAATTCCTGAACAAAAGCTGTCATAATAATACTATCGTCTACGCTGTCATGCTCAATTTCAAGCAAATTAATCTTATCAATCAAATTACAAAAAGTTTCAACGACCTCTTTTCTTTCAATATCAAGACAGCCTTTTATACCCAAATCATCCCATACTGAAATAATTAATCCAACTTTTTTCTCTCCTTGTTTTTTTAGCAAAGACGACGCTATTGCTTGAGAAAATTCTTTATCATCAGACGGGATATTCTCCAAAGATCTATTAATTGGGCTTATGACATATTTAATAG
>NZ_JAFEVM010000061.1:0-6431 GCF_016901105.1 Treponema sp. Marseille-Q4523
CAATAATATAGTATTTTACAATTTTGCATTGTAGTATTATAATAAAACGATTTATTGAAAAACACAAGGAATTTTCTGCAAGATATTCCCATGAAATGTTTTGCAGGTTCGCTCTTTGACAATTTACCAGCGGCTCAAAATCATGGCGTTTGAGCTGTAGAAAAAGCATATTTGCCAAGAGTATGCTTTTTCTACAAAAGTTGCCAAACAGTTTTTAACGCAGGAAACCCCGCCTACGCCGGATTGGAGCACCGCGCAGCGTTCCCGCCGCGAGCGGCGGGAATGAGGGTTACCGAAGTGCGAAAAGCCGGTTGGCACATAATGCGTCGTCCTGAAATGACGAATACGATACTCGTGTATGAGCCGGGCGGGAGCATGAAGTGGTATCGCTACGACGATATCGTGCACCAGTACCCGACGACGATCGCGAAGACGGGGAGCATGGAGCGAGTGAAAGCGGGAAGGGATAACCCGCGTAACGCGACCTATGAAAGCAGTATCACCTGGGATATCGCGACGGGAACGAAGACGAGTGAAAAAGACATCAACGGCAACGAGATGCGCTATGTGTACGATGCACAGCAGCGGCTTACGGAAGTGCGAAGCCCCTACGACGAGGAAGGAGGCATACCTGCCGTACGCTATAGCTACCATACGCCTGCAGGGGGCTTTTGGTATGCGGTGACGGAAAACAAAGTCGTAACCGACGCGCACAATACGGAAGTGATACGGACATTTATCCAGACCGACGGGCTCGGACGGGCGATCATCAGCGCGAAGACGGGGTGCACATTCGACAGCGAGAAAAAGGTGAAGACAGTCGGGTGGAACGTCGGGGGAGCGGTGAGCTACGATGCGAAGGGGCGGACGATCGCCGAAGGGCAGCCGTATTTTATCGCGGGGGAAAGCATTGAAGCGGTCAACCTCAACGGAAAAGATGATAAAAAGCAAGCAGAGTTATATCAACTGATACGGCCGACGGAAAAGGCATACGACGCACTCGACAGAATCGTTCGCACCGTACTGCACGGCGGAAGCTATGACGAATATACCGGCACGGGAAAGCGCGTACAAAAAGTGCGGTACGGCATCACGGATGACGGGCTTTCGTATACGGAGACGACCGACCCGAAGGGGAACGTCGGCGTACAGTATGCGGATGCTCGCGGGAATATCGTCAAAGTAGAGCGCTACAGCAAAAAAGATACTGCACACCCGCTTACATCTGCAACGTATGAATACGATACACTCGGCCAAATGACCGCAGCTTACGATGCAGCTCGAAATCCGATCACCGTCACCTATGACATGCTCGGACGGAAGACGGAGCTTACGACAAAGGACGGAGGGGCAAAGCGCTACACCTACGACGAACTGCACCTTTTATATGAAGACGACTCAGTGCTTCGCGAGTCGGGACAACGGATCGATTACACGTACGACGGTTTCAATCGCGTCGTAAAGATCGTATACCCCCAAGGCGGGGATGTCGAATACGAATATGGAATACCCAAAGCCGCGAACAACAGCGCGGGTAAAGTCGTCTCCGTATGCGATGAAGCGGGTGAGACACGCTACGAATACGGAAAGCTCGGAGAAGTAACCAAGGAAACGCGAACGCTTAAACGGCACATCCCCGCGTATGAAGATGAAAAGACCGCCGTCATGGAGTATGTGAGCGACTATCTCGGACGTATGCAGCGCATTACTTACCCCGATCGGGAAGTCGTCAGCTACGGCTATGATGCAGGCGGACAAGTGTGCAGCATAACGGGTGTACGCGACGGCCAAAACTACACCTATGTCGCAGACATCGGGTATGACGAATACGGCCAGCGGGTGTACATCAAATACGGAAACGGAGTTGAGACGAATTACACGTACGACAAAGATATGCGCTGGCTCAAGCACATAGACACGCAAAACACCTACGGAAAACAGTACCAGAACATAGAATACTCCTTCGACGACGTCGGCAATGTAGAAAAATATACGAACGACTGTATGAACGGCTCTCGCTACCGCACGGAACAGACATATACCTACGATGCGCTCTACCAGCTTATTTCTGCAACCGGTACGACCGAAGATAACCCGTATGCCATCCCCGGCTCCCCCGACTATTCGAGCACGTATACGCAGGACTTTTCCTTCGATGCAATCGGCAACATGACGCATAAAAAGAGCGAGGAGACCATAACCCCTGCGATACAAAAGAAGGGCGGAGACGATTTAAACTACGAGTTTACCTACCAATACGATGCAGACTATGCACACCGCTTAAAACGAGCGGGCAGCGAGCAAAAGGGTTGGCGCTACTACACCTACGATGCGAACGGAAACGTAACGTCCGAAAGCGACGGTGTTGCCCCGAATGAGGACACAACAACGCTCACCCCGGTAACCGTAACGACGCAGACGAATGCAGCAGGCGAGAGCGTCTACGAAGCGGACTATGCGTGGGCATGGCCGTGGGGAGGAAACGGTAATAGCGGAAAGAAACCCGTACCGAACAACAAGCGCAGATACGAGTGGAACAGCCGAAACCTCTTAATGCGGAGCGTAAACTCTGTCTACGATACGCGGTACGCATACGCAGCGGACGGGAATAGAGCTGCGAAGTGGACGGCGACAAAGTCGAGCGAGACGTTATACTTCAACACGATGTGGACGTGGCACACTGACAAAGGATTGCCTGAAGGGCAGTATTCGAAGCACATATACTTAGGCGAAACACGGGTCGTAACGAAGCAGACGAGTAAGCTCGAAGCGAGCTACGGACAGAGCGACGAGTGGCATCATCAGTATTACTACCACCCGGATCACTTGGGAAGCGCACAGCTCATAACGGACTACGAAGGGAATGAATACCAGCGCATAGAGTACACACCGTACGGGGAGCTGTGGGTAGAGAAAAAGACGGAGAAAGAGGAGGGACTGCGATATCTGCCGTATAAGTTTACTGCGAAGGAGCAGGATGAGGAGACCGGGCTGTATTACTACGGTGCGAGATATTTGGATGCGAAATACTCGCGGTGGTTGAGTACGGATCCGGCGGTAAGTGATTACATACCGATGGCGCCGACAGATGACAACGCCCGTAAGCATAACGGGCAGCTGCCGGGACAGGGTGGTGTGTTCAATGTTGTAAACTTCCAGCTGTATCACTATGCGGGGAATAACCCGGTGAAGTATACGGACCCGGATGGGAAATTTACGTGGGCCGCAATTCCGTTTATAATAGGAATTGGATTACTATTTAAGACTGATACACAACCCAAAGCAACCCCTATAAATGCGGATGCAATAAATAATAAATTAGCTAATATTTATTATAATGATCCCTCAAAATTAAGGGGTGTTTTCTTGTCTTCGCCTTATACTAGGGAAAATTCTGAGTCCCTGACGCTTGAATCACATCCAATAGTGGCCTTTGGATGTGCACTCCCAAGAGGCAATTATTCAGAAAGTGACTATTCAAATCAAAATCAAATGAAAGATACGAGGATAGAAAAAACAAGAACTGTACTTGATGGATTGAATCTTGCGAGTTCAATCATTCAGAAGTTATCTGATGGTCATGTAGGCGATATAACTCTAACTTATAAAAAAGGTTGGGGAAAAATTACTTCATGGACGTTGACTTTAACAACATTAGATCCTGTATCAGGGAGATCTACCGGCAGACAAGTTTTTTCGCGAGAGGATGCTTTAAAATATTTGAATGATAATAAGGAGATACTGAAAAATGATCCAGCTTATAAAGAGCTTAAAATTCTTCTTGATTAGTGTTCTATTGCTTTTATTCATGACTTCTTGTATGCTAGAAAAAAAATATATTGATTGGAACATAATTGGAACTTTTACTGATGGGACAGAGATAGTTTTGAAATTTAGAAATCAAAAAGAAAAAATCCGTTCTGTAAAAGTAAAAGTGAATAAAAGAAAATCACTAGAATTTTTCAAATATGAAGTTTTATGTGGCGTGGAGCATGATTCAAATTTTTATGTAACCGTGAATCAGGATGTAAACTCTAACGTTGTAGAGATATATCTTTTTCCCCGCCGTAATCTATTGGATTTATCCGATGCCTATTTGGTAGAAGCTGCCCCCTTTATCGATTTTTATTTTATTGAAGGCTATGATGAAGATAAAGGGAAAAATTATTATATTTTTTCTCGAGATAATGAAATTAAAAAGCAATCAATAATAAATCCGCGGTTTGACAATTTGGCTTTAGTATTGGAAAACCTCGATTCCGATTGCGCATATTATACTGACGGGGAACAAAAGTTACTTGCTCCATATAACGGCTACATAATTAAAAGTAAAAATTTTGACAATTATGTATTTTTATCAACGCTTTGGGGTGAGTTTTCATTTATTCCGTAAGCATAACGGATATGTGTTTTTTTAGGTAGTGTTATTTGAGCAAATAAGGCTGATTTGGTTTTAATTTAAGGAGTTGTTACGATAGCAAAAGACGAGGAAAGCGTGACTTTTACAAAAATTTTTCTATTATTGTAATCATCATTTAGATTTATTTCAGATTGATTATGAGGTAAAAAAATAATTGATGAAAGAGAATATTTGAGGATAAACTTGTTAAGTATTAACTTACTCCACATCTGGTGTTTCCCGCGTTGCGTAGGATACCGGATGTTAGTCCTACAAATAGGGATATGTATGAGTACTAGAGTACGAATGTGCATTATAATAAATCGGTTTGATAAAGAATTTTCTGCAAGATATTCCCATGAAATATTTTGCAGTTTTGTTCTTTGACAATTCAGCAGCGGCTCAAAATCATGGCGTTTGAGCTGCAAAGCTGCCTACGATACACGGTACGCGTACAGTGCCGATGCCTTGGGTGCCGAAGGCACGCTGGATAATAATTTCCGCTTACGCAAACGGCGCGCTTGCGCGACGTACGGAAACAGAGCGGCGAAGTGGACGGTAACTCAATCAAGTGAAACGCTGTACTTTAACACGATGTGGACGTGGCACACGGATACGGGACTTCGCGACGGACAGTATTCAAAGCATATCTACTTAGGTGAAACGCGGGTTGTAACGAAGCAGACGAGCAAACTCGAGGCAAGCTACGGGCAAAGCGATGAGTGGCATCACCGGTATTATTATCACCCGGATCATCTGGGTTCAGCACAACTAGTGACCGATTTTGAAGGCAACGAGTACCAGCGGATAGAATACACGCCGTACGGGGAGCTGTGGGTAGAGAAGAAGTCGGAAAAGGAAGAAGGGCTGCGGTACTTGCCGTACGCTCATGCCGCGTAAGCGGCGAGTGAAATAATTTTCCGCTATGCGCACGACCGCAGGTCGTACAAATTCACTGCGAAGGAGATGGATGAGGAGACGGGGTTATATTACTATGGTGCAAGATATCTGGATGCGAAATACAGTAGGTGGCTGAGTACGGATCCGGCGGTGAGTGATTACGTACCGCAGGCTCCTGTAAACGACGAGGCACGCAAACATAATCAGAATTTGCCCGGTATGGGCGGAATCTTCAATCACATCAATTGCAATTTGTATGCCTACGGGGCAAATAACCCGGTACGCTATATAGACCCGGATGGAAGGAAATCTGTTAATTTTAACCAGAAAGAATATATCAGGCAACAGATATATGCACAGACATGTGTAATAGATGCAGGATTTAGAGATTTATTAGGGAAAGTCGGTAACGCAATCGTAAATATTTTTACAGGAAATGCATCTTATCAAGTTTATGCCAAGGCTTCCCTGAATATACTTAATTTTAATTGTACTATATCTGATTTAAAGATTGGCTCTAAAGGTCAGGATTTATCATTCACCCTTGAACGAAAGGCTGTAGATAAATTTTTAGAGTCTTTTGAGTCATTGATTGACACTCCCATAACACTTACTACTAGTAAGTTAAAAGTAAGTGTCGGAGGAGCACGTTTTACTCTCCAAACAGACGGAACTAATTTACGAGTGGATGTCAATGTTGGGAAAAGAAAATCTATAGACCTAGGTGCTTTAGGTACAGGAAAAGTAAATATTTGTGCTGGTATAAATATAACAACAAATATGGATGACGGACCTTTGGGTACTATAAGAAACGGAAAAAATCCGGTAATTGAAAATGATAAAGCAGCTTATAATTATTATACATCGTCGGATAGAGTGTTCGAACTGATGAAATAGGATTTGGATCGATACTATGAAAACGAGAAATTATTTTGTTTTGGGTATTATATGTTTTTGTATTATGGGGTGTAATCAACGTAGGTTTGATGCGGTCACTTTTTTTATAGATTCCGGAAATCTTGAAAAAGCCGAATTGATATTAAAAAGTATGAATAAAGGAGAAAAGGAATCATTTGCATATAATTATTTAAGCGGGATTATTCTTATTAAAAAAAGTATTTCCGGATATAAG